>JAUUVE010000317.1 GCA_030589715.1 Desulfobacteraceae bacterium
CCCTTTTCCCCGCATGGCCTCTTCGGCACTGGTCATCCGCATGGGGGCGGCCCTGATGGCCCCCACGGTAATACGCGCCTTAAGACAGAGATCCTTGTCTTCCTCCATCTCCAGTACCACTGCAACGATCAGACCTGCGAACTCCAATCCCTTGCGCAAGGAAAACCTGCCAAAACCACTTGCCCTTGATGAGGTCTGATCAGGGAGGAGCACCTCTGATAGGATCTCCTTTTCGGAAATACCAATTGGCTTCAGGGGGTCACCTGTATAAAGCCTTTCAAGGGGCAACTGTCGATCACCTTCAGGGCCGGCGATATTGACAAGCGCCCCCAGCGAGATCAAGGCAGGAGCGGTATCCCCACAGAATACGGCACAGCACTTCTTTCCCTTGGGAAGCAGGTAACATCGGTCCCCTTTGCGCTTAAAACAGGGATCGACGAACTGGAAGGCATGGCTTTGGTTGTAATATGAACAACGGGTCTCCAAACAAAGATTCCCGCCCAGGGTCCCCATCTGCCGGATCTGATTGGTACCCACGTTCAAGGCGGCCTCTGCCAGCAGAGGGGCCCGTTGTGTAACTAAGGGCGACGACCCTACATCTGCCAGAGGCATTAGGCCATCCAGGCGCAAATCACCTTCGGGAGTCACCCTTGGGGCCCTTACGGGTATCCCTCTCAAGCTGATCACCACCCCAGGCCGAGTCAGCCCATACTTCATGCGGGGTAAAAGGTCCGTGCCCCCGGCAACTACCCGGGCCTCAGGGCCACATTCCATAAGGAGTCTAACGGCCTCTTCTATGGAGCGGGGTCGCAGGTGCCTAAACTTGGGAAGGAGCATATTTATCCTTTTGCGGAATTGAATGAGACGGTAATGGATTGGCGGGTTAGCCCCATGAAGATAGACCGAAAAAATCGGTCAAGCGAATTTCTTGTTATATGATTCCACAGGGGTTGTCAATATCATATGAGGCAAACCCGGCGGTGGGGTTTTACGGCTTTAACGAGGGCCCATCAGGGTGTTCAGAGAACCCATCACTGCATTTGCAAACTCGGGATCATTTATATGGTGAGGCAAGAGCTGCACCGAAGATCCTGACAAGAGGTTCTGCTTCAAGGCCTGCCAAAAGAGCCTGGGGCCCTCCGGGTCGTGCAAGGGGCCATCCTCCGAGTCAAAGGCGGAAAACCCTCCCAAGGGGACCATGACGGCCACGGGACCCGTGGCTGAATTGCAGAGTTCGGCCACCTCTTCCCGGCTGATGCTCACCGGAACCGGGCTTTGTCCTCTGATGCCTGCATCCAGGACCAGAACAGAGATTCCAGCCTCTTTTAGGGAGCCTTCGAGATAAAGTGCCTCTTCATACTTGGTGTCCATCGTAGCGACCAAGAGAACACTAGGTAATTGCTCCATAAAACTCCCCCAGATATGTCTGCCATATGCCTCAGCCGCTTTATCCCTGAAGCCTTCGTAACCGGTAGGCCGCCCAAACCGCTCCGAGGCCACCCACCCCCAGGGTAATGAAGGCCCACCCCCATATCAAGTAATATTCCTGGCCTGACCCGAATGGATTTGCCCAGTCCAGAACCACCCCGAAGATCAAAGGAGAAACAGCTCCTGCTCCAAATCCGAACAAAGACCGAACGCCAAATGCAGCACCAAGGTATGAGGGGGTAACCACTTCGGTCAAGGCCGCCGACAAAACGGGCGAGTCCCCGAGTGAGGAGAATGCATAGGCAAGGCCTATCCCCATGATCAAAATAAACGGCCACCCTATGGTCCATCCGAACACAAAGGAGCACAGGGTGCTTATACCCGAAAGCATCATGATGACCCGGGCCCGGCCGAGACGATCGGATAATGAGCCCATGGTGAATGATGCTATGAGACCCGCCATATGAAATGCTGCTGTCAGGTAAGCACCCTGGCCTGCCGCGCTCAGCCCCTGGGCTCCAGCAAGCGCCAAACAGCTGGAAAGAAAGGCCGGGGTCCAGGCCCACATTCCCAGAAGTTCCCAGCTATGAAATGTGTAGGCAGTGATCAAGAGCCTTGCCGGCCTGTTTCCCACCACCTCTTTCTTGAATCTCTCTTGCTCCTGACGTCTCGGTACTAAGACCTTGGTGTTTCTTAGCGTAACCCATCCAAAGATCGCTCCGAGGATCGGTCCGAGGCAGGTCACCAGAAAGGAGAGCTTATATCCCCCAACGGGTATTGTCATTCCGCTAAGCGCGAGCGAGAGCATGTAGCCCATTGAACTGCTTGCAACAAAAAACCCCGATGCCATCCCTCTTCGTCTGACCGGGTACTGCTGGGCAATGATCATGAGCCCAGTCGTGTAAGTACCCCCGAGGGAAATACCCGCAAGGGCATAGAGCACCATTGCGGAGAGATAACCGCGTGCCAACAAGGCAAATCCAAGGGAACAAAATGCCGCGGCAGAGATCGACCCAAGGTATACCGGTTTAGCTCCTGTCCTGTCTGCGAGGCTGGAAAACACGAATAATGATATGGCATATCCGATCTGGAATGCGCTGGCAATCCCCCCTGCTGCCGCGGCCGACATCCCCCATTCCTGCTGAAGCAAGGGAACTACCGCCGCATACGTCATGGTTACGGTCTGGCTGAACACCCTGGCAAGGCAAATACCCGTAAGCCACCAATCGAACCTCACCTACAACCCCCCCCTCTTATTCCATACCTGGCCTTTTTAGCAATGGGATGTCTGCACCCATCCTTCACCCCCGGCCACATGGCCTGAGTTACTCCGTCCCCGGGAAGTCATTTCGCGGGGCAGAGCTTACCACCCAATTTGTACCTACCATTTCTCCATTCCATCTTCAAGACGCCGGGGAATTGTGGTAATCTCCTCTTTACTGCCAAGTGCTGGACCAATCTATTTTCTGCGCTATCTAGACCCGTTTTTGCCACTGTTAAGGGAGCCCTGTTCACACGAAGGCCCCTGATTCTATTTTTCCTCGAAGAGGAAACTCTTGGAAGAATACCGGAAAAAACCAGGAAAACCATCTATTTTATGAAAACATGGAACCAGATCACCGTGGTCTGGGGGATGGCATATGTCATTCAATCGATGCTCCTCACAGTTTTGCGGGTCAACCATTCCCCGGCAGAGGCTGTCGTCGACTTCCTCTTCGGCTGGCTGATCGTGGTTATGATTCCTGTCAAAAGGCTAAGAATAAATTGTATTAGTGGTATCAGATAATAACCAGCTAAAATTACTTGACATTTACCTCTTAGTGCCCTATAAGTTCGGTTCATAATTGATCTATAAGGAGGGGCGATGAACAAGTTAGATTTGATGGTGGCTCTGAGCAAAGATTCAGGCCTAAGTGTGACTAAGGCCACGGAGGTCGTGAACGTGTTTTTTGGTGAGATGACGGATGCCCTTGTGAGGGGGGATCGTGTGGAAATCCGGGGCCTTGGGAGTTTCAAGGTCAAACGTTACCGCGGGTACACCGGCAGAAATCCCAAGACGGGAAAGAAAATCAAAGTAAAGCCCAAGAAGCTACCGTTTTTCAAATGTGGTAAGGAACTGAAAGAGAGGGTGGATATCCATAAATCAAAGCCCAAAGGAGGAAGTCGGTGAAGGAACTGCAAAACCAACTGATGGCGGTTGTGGGAGATCTCAGGAA
>JAUUVE010000176.1 GCA_030589715.1 Desulfobacteraceae bacterium
CCATATCTCTTCTACTTCCATCTTGACCCTCCTGATTCAAGGTTTCTAAAATTCTACCTATTACCGGTATACCAAAATCCTACGGAATCAAACGAAACTTCACAGGCACGGAACGATGGGAACGAGTTGGTCTACGCATAACTTCTCATTAAATTCGGGAGAAATAATGGGATTTCTGGAGTGGGGTTCGGGTGTTTCTTGAAGCCACGCTACGACTACTGGTTTAGAGAGCGCTGGAAAGAATCGGCTGAACCCCACGGTGCCCGAGATTATTGAGAACGTACGTCTACGCCTCCAAAAAACCGGGGTTGCTATACTCCGGATCAGGATAGGTATAGAAACCCTTACCCGTCTTCCTACCCAGTTCCTTTCGCACTACCATGGCCTTTAGGGCCTCCGGAGGATGATCTTTTGGGTCTTTGGATTCGTTGTAATAAACCATCTCGATGTGGTAGATCACATCAAGACCTACATTGTCCATGAGGCCAAAGGGCCCCTGAGACATACCGGAAAAGATCATCCAGGCCCGGTCGATATCCCTGAAATCAACAAATCCTTCTGCCCACATATATAATGTCTCCCGTTTGATGGCCCTCCACACCCTGTTAAAGCAGAACCCAAGGATCTCCTTATTGACCGTAAGAGGGACACCCCCAACTGAGCGAATCCATGCCTTGCCCACTTTTATGGTCTCATCCGTTGTCTTTGTGCCCCCCATGATATCGACCATATTTGTCCCCAAGGCGGGGAAGTAAAAGTGCAGGTTCAGACACTTCTCAGGGCGGGTTGTGACACCTTCAATCCTTGAAATAGGTATAGAAGAGCTGTTGGTTGCAAGTATGGCCTTTGCAGGGGCAAGGGCATCGAGCCTTTGAAAAACCCCCCGCTTTAGCTCCACATCCTCGGGTACGGCCTCGATAACAATGTCTGCGTCTTGAAGTGCTTCTTCCAGCTCCTTGCAAACCACTACTTTCCTGGCACCTTTATCCCATTCTTCCACTGAGACAACAGGCCTTTCCCCCCTCCTCTCTATTAATGATCCGAGGTCATCTAATGCCCTTTCAAAGGACCCTTCATCCGAATCGTAGGCCGAGACCTCGTACCCAAAGCAGGCAGCAAGGGTGGCGATTTGACTGCCTAGAACACCTGTGCCGACAACGGCAACTCTGTGGATCTTATTTTCCATCCTTCCCTCCTTTTTCTGGCCTTTGATCTCATCAACCCCCGTCTCCCTCCCTGGCAATAATAGCCGCACCAAGGGCCCCGACGATCTGGGGTTCATCCGGCACCTTGATTGAATGCCCAATGTCTTCTGACAACAGTTTTACCACGGCCCTGTTCTTGGCCACCCCGCCTGTCATGACCACGGTATCGGTCACGCCTACACGCGCGGCAAGACCCGTGGTCCGACGGGCTATGGCCCGGCTTACGGCCATGGAAATATCCGCCGGTGCCTTACCTTGACTGATTAGGCTTACTACCTCGCTTTCCGCAAAGACGGTACAGATGGATGAAATGGTAAGCTCTTCTTGCGATTCAAAGGCCAGATCGCCCATCTTGTCCAATCCCACGTCGAGGGCACTTGCCATTACCTCCAAAAAACGCCCGGTGCCCGCGGCGCATTTATCGTTCATGGCAAAATTAATAACCCGGCCTTCCCTTCCTACGAGGATCGCCTTGGAGTCCTGCCCCCCAATGTCGATAATGGTGCCCACATCCGGGAAAAGATATAGCCCACCCTTGGCATGACAGGCTATCTCCGTCTTTGAACCCTGGGCCTCCCGGACCCTCGCCCTGGAATATCCGGTCGAAACCACCCTGGCCACATCCCCTTCGTTCAAACCCGCCTGTGCAAGCGTGGCCTCAAAGGCCTCAGTGCCGGCCTTTTGTGAATTGTTGCCGGTGGGCAGGACAGCGTAACTGGCGATCTTTCCATCCTCGTCAATCAAAACGGCATCGGCCGTCAGGGACCCCACATCTATACCTGCATAGTAACCCATCAAATACTATCCATCGATTCTATAAAGGCCTCAAGCCTGGTCTCCACCTGGGCATCGGAGTAGATCCTGGGATCATTCTGGTCCGCCTCGATTACGACCCCCGGCCTGGCTGTGAGCTTGCTCACCTCTTCCTGCAACCGATACATACCTACCGAGTATGGCTTGCAGGAGCGGTTTGAGTGCATGACAAAACCTGTGAGGCAAAATTCATCCATCAACTGTGCCAGGTACTTGATACGCTCTTCAAAGCCCCAATTGATGTACACATCCAGATAGGAGGCGGCCAGGAGTTCATAGGGATCGCCTTCTTCCTCCACCTGGTAATTGCTCATGCCTCCCCAACTGTTGGCATAGGTGGTGACCACCAGGGTGCATTTCTTCTCCTCAAAAAACCTCTCAAGTCGCCGCATCTTGAACCAGACAGGCAGGTTATCCCACAGCACCCGATACCTTTCCTCTGGGATAGAGCCTATCTTTTTCTCCGCCCGCTCGGCCACCTCTTCATAAAGGAGCTTGTAGTAGTCCACACACTCCTTTGTACCGCGCAATGTCACAATAGGCCCAAGATGAATAAAGGAATCCAGGCTGTTGAAAGGAGATGGGACTGTCTTGCCCAGGTAGAGCATCCTCCTCCAGTGCTCGGCTGCCTCTTGACTGAGGGCCAGGACCTCATAGAAACGGTCACGGTCAAAGGGACGGCCAATGAACTCCGAGAGAAAATCCTCCAGGTCCCTAAACTGCGTGACGGTATAATCGATCAGGTCCTTGTTCAGACCCTCGTGAAGGAACGGGGTATCCACGATGAAAAGGGGGACATTATACTTTCTGGCCACAACCTCATACCATTTGATAACGGTCTTGCAGATATTGGTGGAGCAGAGGAGGAAGTGGGGAGGGGGCAGCCCTGCCGCAGGTCCCCCCTGGGTAATATCCGCCCCAAAATCGGTCCGGGCATAGGCGCAGATGTCCTGAGAAAATCCGGCCTGTTCAGCCGCCTCCATAAGCTCCACCGATTGGTGGCTCGCAGCACACATGGCCGCATAGTTCTCGGGATAAATGGGGATAATGTCCATCGCAAAAAGGAACTCCACGGGCGCGCCACTTGTTATCCAGGCTATGGGTTTTTCCTTTGTGGTCTTGGCCTCTATATAATAGTTGGTCATGAGCTCCTTCATCTTGGAGAAGGCCTTAAATTCCGTCATCTCTCTATCCCTCCAGGATCTCGCAAAAGGCGTTGATCCTTGTCTTGACAGCGTCGAAGGTGGTCATGGAAAGCTCAACATCGATGGTGGCAGATGGAATATCCTCTTCCTTGAGGCGCCCCATGAGCTGGGGCCTGTCAAAGGCATCCGGCTCGCAGAACTTGATATACCAGAATAGAACCCCGTCCGCCTCCGCACCTTTCACCTTGTCCACAAGATAGGGATGGCGGTCATTTTCAGGGTTGTAAATGCAACAGCAGGGTGCCGGGTTAAAAAGGAATTCCGTGACCCCTTCCACCAGGTCCTCCACCTGGAGCTCACCTTTCGAGACGATCCGCCAACCATTGGCAAAGTCGTCATCCACCACCACTACCCCCAGTTCATCAAGGATTCCGTAGATCTCTATGGGGTCAAAGACAAGACCGGAAACAACCAGCCTCGGGCCTTTGCCGTCCTCGCCTTTGAGTCAATCTAGTCCATAAAACAAGGACTCAAGCATTTCATTATATACGGCCGGGGGCAAAAAGAAGCCAGCCTTGATGGCCGAATAGAAATCCCTGTTCTTCATAATGCCAGGTCTTTCGCGACGGATCTTGTATAGCCTTCGCTGAAGGGCCCGGGTGAGGCCACGTATCCGGGCCGCCTCGGTCAATAAATCCGCCTTGATCCCTTGGCCGGTCACCTTCTCAAGTCCAATAACCACGGACTGAATCACACTCTTGAGATAGGACCGTCTGGCCTCCACTGTCCTTGTGATGGGGATGGAGAGCTCTAAGGTGAGTTTGGGAAAAAGCCTCTTGTAGATCTCCCTCAGGTTTATCAAGGTATCGCAGAGAGAGGTGAAGGCGTACGCCTTGACCATTTCTGCCCCCCCTATGAGCTCCAGCTCCAGCACCGACCTTGCCACAGAGCAACAATAGGTCTGGAGGTAGGCATCCGATTTCCCGAGGGGCAGGTTGTTGCCCCAGAGCTGAACCGCATATCCCCCTGCCGCGTCGATCAATTCCATGGGAAAATAGGCGGGCATCACCCCGATCACGGGCCGGCCCAGCTCTTTTTCATATTTCAAGACGGTCTTGGATACGTTAGATATTACCTCATAAAAGGGCTCAAACATTCTCACGAATACTCCGGTTCACCTCATGAAAATAGAGATCTTCAACAAATTAAAATTACGTTCTCTTTTAAATCCACAATCCGAAATCCGAAATCTAAAATCGTGTCTGAACGGAGTTTTCGTCCAGACACTTGTTAGGTATTGGCTAGTGTACCTCCGTCCACGTAGATAGATTCTCCGGTGATGTAATTGGAGTCGTCGGAGCAGAGGAAAAGCACAGCGCCTACTATCTCCTCAGGCTCTCCCAGCCGACCCTTGGGGATCCTTGCCGCAACCATCTGCTCCACCTCCGGGTTTCCCCAGATGGGTTGGCTAAAGGCCGTCTTGGTCAATCCAGGGCCCACGGCATTCACATTTATGTTGAGGGGCGCCCATTCCACTGCCATGCACTTGGTCAGCATGGAAAGGGCCGCCTTGCTGGCATGGTAAACTCCCATTCCCGCGCCCCCTCGGACCGCGCCCACGGTGGTGATATTGACTATCCTGCCCCCGCCCTGCTCACCCATGATCTTGGCCACGGACCTGCTCAGCAGGAAGGCCGCCTTACAGTTGGTATCAAAAATCTTGTCCCAGCCATCCTCTCTCAGATCCATGAGGGGTCTGAGAAAGCTCCTGGCCGCGTTGTTGACCAGGATGTCCACACGGCCATAGGTCTTGATGGTGGTCTCAACCAGCCGGTCTATCTCCTCACTCACCATCAAATCCGTCACCACCGGAGTGGCATCACCTTCCTTGGCCTTGATCTCGCCTGCTACCTTTTCAAGCTCTTCCTTGGTCCTGGACGCCAGGATCAGCCTGGCCCCACATTCGGCCAGACCCAGTGAAATGGCCCTGCCTATCCCCTTGCCTCCCCCGGTAACCAAAGCTCCCTTGCCGCTTAGATCATAATTCCTCGCCATATCCTAATCTCCTTTCAAGGTCTCCTGTTGCGATTTTGAATAGAAATTCAGAAAACCCTATACCGTTTTAGGCCAAGAATGTCCATATATTGTTAGAGGACAAAATACTTCCTGCTTGAGGCACAGATGCCGGCCCATAACGAGCGAACCCTTCTAAGACGCAATAGTTCACCGCAAGACGCGGAAAGCAATAAAAAAATCATCTCTGCGTCCTTTGCGTCTCCGCGGTCAACTATTACCAAATAAAAAGCCACCCCAAAAGGGGTGGCTTACGTTTATCTCAATCAATCATTCCGC
>JAUUVE010000373.1 GCA_030589715.1 Desulfobacteraceae bacterium
AGTTCCTGGGCCAGAGCCCTGTAACGATACTGTGATCCTAAACCATGGAGAATACCCCTAGCAAAGGCGCCCTGAAAGTCACAACCTTTGCCATCTCCACCCATTAATGCAAAGGCGCGCGGTCCATGCCTGTCTACAATAGCACGGAGTTCAACTGCAATCTCATCAAGGGCTTGCTTCCACGATATTCTTTGGAATGTATCTCCCACCTTTTTAAGCGGATACATAAGGCGATCGGCATGGTGCTGATGATGCCTGATATTCAATCCCTTTCGGCACGCATACCCCTGACTTCTCGGGTTTTCCTTGTCAGGACGGACCTTAACCATCTGGTTGTTCTCAACCAAGACCTCAAGTCCACAAAAATTCACGCATAATACACAAGATGTTTTTTTCCATTGATCCATTATTCCCTCCTAAATGTCTTAATGTAACCATTCTCAAACCGGCCTTTTGGGTATTTCATATTTTTGCCCTCCAGGTCAAAGAAATGCTCTATACTTGCGACGCCTGTGGTACGTGTGAAATTGAGATTGTGCAGCCCTGTTGCTTTCAGCCGTCACTGAATTTGAGCTGCTCTGATAACAGCTTCTTTTCCATTTTCGTCAAGCCTGGTTACCACTTCACGGCCATCTGAACTCAACTCGACAACTCCTGAGTCAAACAAGAGATTCATCCATTTTTTCCGCACTTCCAGCGGGCCGCTACAAACTGTCATACAATTATTGCAGGTGACCTTAACGTTTTCTCTTGGCCGGTCCAGGACGCCACGCTTCCCGAAGGCAAGGTTGCGATTGGTCGCGACATTGGCCGGGTCGTTTCGTAATTGGACAAGAATCTCCGGGAGCTTTTCATCTTCATCCGACAGAATGATCCGGCCGGTGGACCAGGAACTCCACTTTCCGTTCTTAGAAATCCCGGTATATCCACCGCAGCCTATGACGCAGCGGAGATCAGCATGTTTTTTGTTGTAAGAGTATTCTCGCCCGCCAATGGTCACTTTTACCTCTTCTTTCCTATCCTTATTCACGAACTCCACCGGACAAACCTGGGCGCAGATGAGGCATTTATCGCACACGGCTTCTTCCATCGGACTGTCAGGCTCGAGCATGGCATCCGTTAAAACACCTCCCAACATCACATTGGACCAGTATCCCGGCACCATCACATTCCCGCTCCAGCCAAACGTGCCCACACCCGCACCCACAGCCATGTATCGTAAAGATAGGGGCGGCTTTACATCGTGATCCGGGATTTCCTTTCCAAACGTATGATCAGGACGGTAAAGCCCGTTGGGGATGATAGCGTGAGCCTTGAACCCGGCCTCTTTCAAGCGATTGGCGATGACGTTCGCTATACGATATGCCTCGTGGTTAATATGGTGCATGTTGTCTCTCATGACCATCCGGGTCACCTTGCCCAGATAATCCGCGATCCAGTCGGTGCCGGTGGTCACGGCAAATGAAACCACGGCATTGGCCCACGGTTCGAGATACCGCATATCCGCGGATGGCGGCGCCTCTGAAAAAGTCTCCCTGCGGGCGATTCCGGCCCGAATACACCCTTCCTCAATAGCAAGTGATCTCAGTCCATCTTCTAATGTCATATCCCCTCCTTCAATTTGAAATCAAATTTCGTCCACCCTCTCGCCAGCTATGAGGTCATCCGCCATCATTTGAGAGTCGTGTCAAAGACCTCCTCGGTTCTCCCCCTTGGAAAATCTTTAACTCTTCTTTCTCATTCCGTCCAGATCCAGGAATGGCGGTAATTTTGCCTCGTACCGCAGGTAGGAGACCACCGGGTATCGGAAGCCTAGCTTATGGGTCATCTCCAGCCCTTTCAAACATTCTTCGACCATGGACCACGGCAGGGCGAAGATCATTTCAAAATCCTGGGTAGTGCCGAATATCCGATCCCCGCCACTGGGCAGAATGACATAGGGCGAAGGGTCTTCTTTGAGATAAGCGATGTCCACACAGTCCGCCAGGGCTGTGGCGACAGTTTTGACAGATTGACCGGGAATGGTAAGGCCTGCACCATACGCATGATCTGGCCCGAATTACCGTAAACAACCAGTACATCGGGTTCGAACCGAGTCGAGTGAAGCGGTGAGTAAAGAAAATAGGAATACTTTCCCAATTCCAACGTTTTGCTCACCGCTTCCGGACCTTCGGGCTGCTCCAGCGTATCCGGGTCCACCAGGCCCAGTCCGATAGCCGACGGAGCGCATTTCACATCTTCAGGACCCACGGCCACGGAGCTGCCGTGGCGCCGGGCCATTGCCATTGCCTGGCAGGTCATAATTTTGTGGCCGAAGTCTCGGGAGGGAACTTTGGCCTTTTCGGGGAGTTCGTCCGCTGCGGTCAGGAGTTTGACAGCTACAGGGAAAGTTAGTGGGCGAAAATAATAAACCAATTTCTCGTTTACCTCTTTGGGATCCATGATGCACCTCCTGCTGTAATGAGTTTTGACAGATTAATAGACGCTGATAAGGTTTCCCCGCCCCTCTATTGCTCCATGGCTCTTTCGACAAAATCGGGCAGCATCAGGATGTCCACGCTTCTGTCCCGGGGTATGTTCTGCAAGGCCTGTCCGTAACAGCCGGTGCAGATATGGAGCATGGTCTTGGTCCGGACGCCCTCGATCATGTGGGCCAGGCCTTCCGGGTGAAAACAGCATTTGGCGGCGCTGATCCGGTTGACCTCCAGACCCTCCATCTTGTCCAGGACATCGTTGGTCGACTTCAGGTCCATGGGCACGGGCAGACTTGCCAGGTGGAGCGTATCATGAAGTTTCAGACCAGCTTCTTGAAAATCGTTTAGATCCGGCATTCCTGTACCCCCATCAATAATCACGGATTTTTCTCCCGGCGATGGTTCAACTGGATCAAGCAATCCTTTCATCCATGCTGTTCGGATTCTCCAAACCATCCGGCCCTTTGCAAACTCTAATCATAACTTCTCAATAAGTCCGCGAGAAATAATCGGGTTTCTGGAGTGGGGTTTGGGTGTTTCTTGAAGGCGCTCTCTCAAAGTGAATTCACTTCTCACGTCGGCAGTGGTTGATATTTGGGGTTTTCTC
>JAUUVE010000226.1 GCA_030589715.1 Desulfobacteraceae bacterium
CTATCCCGTATTCCGGAAACGAAAACCATAAGGCTTTGAAATAGCGATAAATTCCAATTCCTGTGAAAATTGTAGCCCATATAAACGCCTGTACACCGCCTGATAATTTCAGGCGCTTAGGGCGCCAGAATACGATTTTCCGGAATACGGGATCTATCCAAGTTCCAGTTAGGCCATCTTTTGTTTCAGGCCAGCCAAGAAATTGATGGGCCGTTCCTCTGCCGCGCGCCTCAAAAGATAGATGCAGGAGATCAGCAAGAAGAAGTCCGGAATCCACACTCCGATTGCCGGAGAGAGGATTCCAGTTGAACAGATACTTCTCATACCAGCAAGGCAGAGATAGTAGACAGAGAATATTGCCAGGCTCACACCAATTCCGGCTGAACGTCCCCGTGCCCTTAAGCGTGCACCGAGAGGCACTCCGATGATACCCATGAGAAATACAGCCAAGGGCATTGAACCCTTCTCAAGGAGTTCTCTCATTATCTCATTGTATCTTACTTCACCCTTTGGTGTCTCCTCAAGCTGTTTCAACAGCTCTCCCACCGACAACTCGTGCGGCTTTTTTTTTCTGGAGGCAAGGCCGGCCAGGATATCCTTCAGGCTGATATTCAGGTCATAGCTCTTAAACCCTATTGTCCTGGCTGATTTCAAATCCTTCTCTACCAAGAAAATAGTGCCTCTCAAAAAACGGAGGGTAATGATCCTTTCATTGGGATGTAACAAGATTCGCCCTTCTTCGGCCACGATGGTGTTTGTCACTCTCTTGTCACGTCTGTCTATTACAAAGACATCCTTCAGCCGCTTCTCTCGGCTGGAGTACCTGTTGACATAGAAGACGACGTTGTCAAAGGGCTCGGAGAAAACGCGCTCCTTGATCCCCACAGTAACCTCTGATTCAGCTATCCGGAAGATAAGGTCTTTAAAAGATCTGTTACCCCATGGCGCCACAAAGACCCCCATCACCAGAGCAAACAACAACCCCAAAAAGGAAAGCCCAACCACTGGCGGGAGCATCTGATAAAGGCTGACACCACATGACTTTAAGGCGATAATCTCACTGTCGGCGGACAGACGCAAGAAGGCCACCAAAACGGCAATGAGACTCACGGCTGGCAGGGCAAAAGCCACGATGTCCGGCAACAGGTAAATAACTATCCCTACAACCTCAGCCACCCCGACGCCCCGCGTTATGACCAACTCGGTGATAGATAGCATCTGCGATGCCACCATGATAAAGACCATGACAAACAGGCTGGCAAAAAAGGTGGGCCATATCTCGTTAAGAATGTACTTATAAAGGGTCATTTTTCCAGGCCTTGTTCAGATTTCAACCACAGGAATACATTGAAGTATTTCGAGGATTGAAACTTGAGCCTGACCCCCGTACCATCTTCCGGAGCTAAGGGGCAGGCGCAGAAATCGTCGGGAAAAATAGCAGTTTTCGTTCAGGCACTATTTACCGATCTACGGTGAAAGCCAAGGGCATACGCCAGTCCACCCACAACACTTATGGCTACCTGCACAGAAAAGAAAAGAAGCCCGAGACTAAAGGCGCTCTCTGGTGCAATTCCCTTAAGCCCCAAGAAATAGACAAAGGCCCCCTCCCTAACCCCGATACCGCTGAAGCTGATGGGAATCATCGTTATCAGGGCCACCATTGGAAGAGTGGCAAAATAGAATGCCAGAGGGATTTGGATGCCTATTCCCGCCCCTAGCAGGGCAACAGCCCCCATACCCAGGGCCTGAAGACAGAAGGAGAGGGCCAATATCACCAGCATCCTCCTTGGTCTCTGCCAGAGCTTCAAAATGTCAGAGACATACCGGGAAAGCCTCGGCCAGAGCCTTATAAGGCCCCTGTGGAAAAAGGGGAACCCCACGAGACCGCACAGGATTATCAATGCACTAATGGAGAGGAAAATGATGAAAGGCTCGGGTAGGAGGTCAGGTTCAACCATTACCACCCCTGCACCCATAATCAACATCGTAATGAGTCCGAACAGGCGATCCCCAACAACACTCCAAGCGGCTAGTAGTCTTCTCCCCTCATCTCTTGAGAGGAAGTGGGCCTTAAACACGTCACCCCCTATCCCGGTGGGAAGAAAGAGATTGAAGTACATCCCGACAAAATAGAAACCCAGGTAGGTGGGCCATCTTCCCGGGAATGCAAGGGCGATCGACAAGATCCACCAGCGTATGCTACTCAGGACCTGGGAGACCAGATACATCAGAGAGGCGAGCAACCAGACAAAGATGGATAGCCCTTCAAAGGTGGCCAAGATGCCCCTCATATCGTACCGGGAGAAGAGCCACAAAAGAAGCCCCGCACTAACACCGACCCTTATGAGCCACCTCAGCCATCCAGGCACATTCGCCTTCACTCCAGGACCTCGCGCACGGCGTAGATCCGCTTACCTGATGATTCATAGTAGATCCGGACCACCAGTTCGGCCAAGAGCCCGATGCCCGCCAGGACTATACCTGTGATTATCAATAGGGCACCCATAAGCAATAGGGGTCGCCCACCGATATCCTCGCCTCCCCAGAGCTTTACCCATGTCAGATAGAGTTCAATAATGAAACCAATGAAAAAGAGGACCCCTCCACTTAGCCCAAAGAACTGAAGGGGCCGGGTGGCGAACTTTTGGAAGAACAGGATCAGGAGTAGATCCAGGAGGACTCGATATGTGCGGCTGATTCCATATTTGCTTTTCCCCATCTTTCGAGGACGATGGTTCACTGCCACCTCTGCGATCCTTGCACCATAAAAGCTGGCCAACGCGGGGATAAAACGGTGCAGCTCGCCATAAAGAAGGAGTTGTCCGGCCAGATCACCGCGATAGGCCTTGAGGGTACATCCGTAGTCGTGAAGCTTGACCCCTGTAACCATCCCTATCAGCCAATTGGCCAGAATCGAGGGGAGACGTCTTGAGAAGAATGGGTCTTTGCGGTCCTGGCGCCATCCATTGACCAAGTCATACCCTTCCTCCAGTTTGGCTATCAGGTGGGGGATATTCTCCGGATCACTCTGAAGGTCCCCATCCATGGTGACAACTATCTCACCTTTGGCATAGTCAAAACCGGCGGTCATGGCTGCACCTTGACCGAAGTTACGTCTCAAGAATACTGCCCGCATTTCCGGGTTCTCCGATTGCATGGCACTAAGGACCCTGTGGCTGTCATCGGTGCTTCCATCGTCCACCAAGATCAGTTCAAAGGGCCGTCCCATGGGACGCATTACACCCAATATGCCCTCAATCAACGGCTGGAGATTCCGAGCCTCATTAAAGATCGGGACGACAATGGAAATCTCAGGGGGCAAAGGTGGGCTCACGATGGCGTCTCCTTCTGCCTGCTCAGATCTTGGGATACAGGAAAGTGAAAAAATAGAATATGACGTAACAAAAAAGCACTGCCACAAAATTCCAATGGCCGTTATTCTCTACCAGTACGTCCCACTTGAATACCCATAACGATCGCCAGTCAATCCCCTTGAAGGAGGGAATAAAACGGTTTACATCCCGGCAATAGCCTTCATATTCCCCTCCAAACACTACTCGCAGCTTCTTTTCTTCCCGTTTTACACGATTGACCATATAGAAATAATAGAGCACCGCAAAAACAAGGATTATCCATATATTTCCAGTAAGGAGCAGAAAACCGAGTAATACAAAGAAACGGCCCAAATACATGGGATTTCGTGTCAACATATAGAGCCCCTTATCTGCGAGGACCCTGTTCTTCTCCAGAGATGCAAAGCACCAAACTTGAATCACTTCGCCGAATATGGTGACAATAAATCCAGGCCAAAACCATGAAGGCCTTATGTGCGGGACAAATATTATAAAGACAACCAGAAAGACAAGATACCGGAGCTTTGAGAGGACCGACCGAATGGCCTTATTGTTGAACAACTCATGAGTTCGCTCCAAGGCATTACTGAGCATATTGCGTCCCTTCCTTGGTACCCTTTTTGCCTACCATGACGATCTGTATCCAAAAACCTCCACCAGCCAGTTCCACCACCCAAGGGAATGATACCAAAAATGCGTGTGATATCAACCACAAACTTCAAGAGCCCCTTCGCAAAAATCCCGTCTTCATCTCCTTATCCCTTCCCCTATGACACGGTCTCCTTATGTGCACAGATCCTTCGTATGAGTTGACTACCCAACGCACCTCCTGAGATGAAGACAAGAAACGGATCAACCAGGTAGTCCCATAGGTTCTGCGATTCCAGCAGGTGTAGGTCATAGCACAAGACACAGCCCATTAGTATTATTCCCAGGCGGTTCCTGAGAAATAGCATGACAAGCGTGGTGACCAATAGAACAACAAAGAGCCAGGAAAAACCCCAGCCAAGCCCATATGGGTCAAGGCTGCCCAGCCCCAACGCCATTGGATAGAGTGCCATACCGGCCGTTAGGGCAAATATCCAGGTACCAAAAAGGGCCTTCCTGTCCAATAGTCGTACCCCAAGACCACTTTCCAGGACCTTGCTCAACAATATGGCGGTGAGCGGAATGCTGAGATTTGCGTTTATGCTGATCACCCACCGGCCCAGTGGCAGACCCTTCAATGGGATGATCACTATCAATGCCGAACTGATACCCGGCATAAGAGTAAGCCTCCACCCGGAAGGCCATTTCCAAAAAAGCCGCGTCAGCCATTGAACCAGGGCC
>JAUUVE010000360.1 GCA_030589715.1 Desulfobacteraceae bacterium
AACCTGCCCTTTTTGAGGGGTACCCAATTCAGGCCGGCAAATGCCCCTACCATAACTACGTTTTGCGCCTGGGCATGGCCCGCCTTTTTGGCGAGCTCGGTTCCTTTTATTATCTTGAGATCCGCGGCCAGAAGCCTTATGCAGGAAACCAATTGCTCTATGTCCGGATATTCACTCCTTTGTTGGAGCACATCCAGGGGATAAAACGGGTGGTCATTCATGATCACCCGGACGGTATCATGCCCATAATCTCGAAAAATGCGGTAAACTTCCAACGGCTCGAATCCTACAATAACATGGCCCTCCCCAAGAGGAATCAGGGGTCCGTAGGCATGTTTCCGAGAAAGCCTTATGTGACTTACCACCGAACCGCCTCGCTGGGTGGCCCCATAGGTTTCGCCGACACTTACAAAATACCCTTCCTCGCAAAAGGCCCGCGAGATAAGATCCGAGGCCAGGATATTTCCCTGCCCCCCTACGCCTGAAATGATAATATTTAGAGGATCAAAATCCAGGGTCATCTTCCCTCCTTTCCGATTCGACCACGATGGCCTCTTCCGGGCACAAAGATGCGCATACCCCGCATCCCATACAAAGCACATCGTCAATCCTGGCCTTACCCACCCCTTCGTCCCATATGTTGGCCGGGCAGGAAAAGACCCGGCCGCAAAATCGGGAACACCCGCACCCATCGCCCAAACACCGCTCTTGATCCACATACACACGGGGAAACGCCTGCTCCCTCCCGGCCTTCAGGGCACATTCTCTCTGGAGCAGAAGGACCTGCGGACCCCCTTTTTGAAGCAGGTCAAGTATTGTTTCAGTGGTTTCCTTGACTTGATAGGGATCTCCAATAGTCAGCGGTATATCCAGGCCTCTGACCAATTCTGTCATCGGCACGGGAGGGGTTGCCTCACCCATGGCTGTCAGGCCGCTTCCCGGGTGGGGTTGATGTCCTGTCATGGCCGTGGTGTCATTATCCAAGATAATGCATAACAACTGGGAATGGGTGTTTTTGGCATTGATGAGTGGTGGCATCCCGGCGTGATAAAAGGTGGAATCCCCGATGACTGCTATTGCAGGCTGGTCGAGTCCCATATCCCTGAGCTTACCAAGACCACTGGCAAGTCCAAGTCCGGAACCCATGGAATGAACCGTACGGAGAGTCCCATATCCGGTAGGCAGCACACCCAGGGCGTAGCATCCGATATCCCCCAGGGCGACACCCTCTCTGCCGTCCAGTGCCAACGCGGTCTTGATGGCCCAATAAGAGGCCCGATGGGGGCACCCCGGGCAGAGGGTGGGAAATCTTAAGGGCAGATCTATTTCCGGCAGCCGTTTCATCTCCTCCTTTAGACGCGCCGACCCCGGCTCGAAGGGTATATCTAGCCCATTGGCAAGGGCCTGGGTGGTGATATCGGGATCCATTTCACCCATGCCCCTGGGTTTGATGACCCAGGGTACATCACCGGATCGCTTTCCAAGAAAGGTAAGCGGACCTGCCTCATCCCAGTGCTGGGCTGCCAGAATTTTTGTCTGATCCTCCAGGAAGGGCTCGATCTCCTCAAAGAAAAGCACCCGGTCTGTGCGTTTCAGATTCTTAAGTACCAGTGCCTCGGGCAAAGGCCAGACCGTACCAATCTTGAGCATACCCACCCTTTCCCCCACACCCAACCGTTCCACGGCCTCCAGTCCATATCCATAACTGACCCCGCTGGCAAAGATGATCAATTCCGGTTTTTCCGCGCCCGTATAGAGATTAAAAGGGCTACCCTCAAACTGATCCTGAACCAAATCAAGCCTCTTATGGGCATTCGGATGAAATCGGCCGGCTGTTATAAAACCAGTCTCGACAGGAAATCTGGGTACGCCCTTACCGGCTCTGATGCGACCTAATGTCACGCTTGCACGGGCATGGCAAATACGTGTCGTCAGCCTCACAATTACGGGAAGCCCCACTTTCTCCGAAAGATCAAAGGCCCAGATCAGGATGTCCTTGGTCTCTTCCGGATCTGTAGGTTCCAAAAGGGGGACGTGGGCCGGAGGAGCCAGATAACGCGAATCCTCTTCCTTTACGCTTGAATGGGCACCGGGGTCGTCGGAAACTACAATTACCAGTCCTCCCCCGATGCCGGAAAGATGGAGTGTGGTCAAAAAATCCATGGCCACGTTCAAACCGTCGGCCTTCATCACCGAAAGGGCCCTTATGCCCGCAAAAGACCCTGCAGCCGCTATTTCCAACGCAACCTTTTCGTTGATGGACCACTCTGCATAGATACCACGCTCTTGGCCTACGGCCGCCAAACACTCAAGAATTTGTACCGAGGGTGAACCGGGATAGGAAGTAATTACCTGCACGCCCGACTCAAGTGCCCCTCTTGCCGCTGCCTCGTTACCCGAGAGCATGCATCTTTTTCCTGGTCGATCCAGATTCCAGTAAAATTCTGTCATAATACGAGACTCTCTTTTTCAGACATCCAGTTGCAGTCTCAAGTTTGAAACTGTCGGTGTGGCAAAAGGTCCGTTCCTAAGACCTTATGAGCCACCAAAAATCAAAAGGTCGGCCCATTTTCAGTGAAGACCTTAAGAGAGTGCCTTTAAAGATGTCAAGAAAAAAGAGGGAGCGCTAAGAGCATGCAGTAGTAAAGAATCCACGCCCAGAGGACGAGTAGACAGGGACATAGGTTTCAAATGGACTTGGCAGCGGCTTTTTAACAACCACACCCTTCGGTCACCCTGCCCATCTTTGATCCGATACTGACAAGTTCAAAAAACATACGCTTCTTGCTTCTTAAAGTTGAGGGCCCTTCTTCATCTCTTCATCTGTTTCACGCTCCACCATTAGTGTGAGCCCCTTTATCTCTCGGACCCGAACGGCCTCCCCCTTTTCTACCGGTGAACCGGGCTCCATCATCTCAGCCCGCCACAGCTCCCTGCCCACAAGGGCATAGCCCGATGGCGCCAGCCTCTCTTGGGCAATGCCTCGGGCACCTATCATGGAGTAGGGGTCCCCAGGGCGGGTGTTATCGTAGGCGCGCCACACAAAAGGAAACAGAGCGATATCCTTGACAACCCAGGTGGAAATGGCGACCACTGCAATCCAGGTCGGTAGATCCAGCCAGCGTCTTGCAAGAATCACCGCCACCACCACCATAGCAATTCCGGGTACCTGGAGGAGCGCATATTTCACAA
>JAUUVE010000046.1 GCA_030589715.1 Desulfobacteraceae bacterium
CTCTTTCTTTTTTGGGCTGAAGGCATCCAAAATGGGGGCCATTGACGCCGTGACATTTGGGAACTCCACCGCCTCCCCAAGATCGTTTATGGCATCCCAATTCTGGTGGATTTCCTCTAAAGTGGGTATGCGTAAACCGTCTCCGACAGCCGCGCCAGGTCCGGTGACTATGGATGGCCGGTTGAAGTAACCCATCCCGGCGTTCAGGGTCATACCGCTTTCCTGGCACCTCTCAGAAGAAAGGTACAGAACCAGCGGCGCCACGAATTCAGGTTTTAGTTTCTCCAACATCTCCGGAGGCAGTATGTCCTCTGTCAGCCTGGTGGCCGCAACCGGGGCCACCGTATTCACCCTGATATTGTGCTTGTCGCCTTCCAGTTTTAGTGTATTCATAAATCCGATCAGACCCATCTTGGCCGCAGAATAATTGGTCTGCCCGAAGTTGCCGTAAAGACCTGCCGCGGAGGTTGTCAAGATGATCCGGCCATAGCCGTTTTCGCGCATCTTTATAAAGGCAGGCCGGGTCACATTATAGGCCCCCTTGAGGTGGACATCCATGATGGCATCCCAGTTCTCCGGTTCCATCTTGGCCAGTGTCTTGTCCCTAAGGATACCTGCGTTGTTTATGACAATGTCCACCTTGCCGAACGAGTCTATGGCTGAATCCACAATGGACTCTCCGCCTTTTGCAGTGGCCACGGAATCGTAGTTGGCCACTGCCTCGCCTCCTGCGGCCTTAATCTCCTCCACCACCTCGTCGGCCGCGGATGTCCCACCGCCGGTGCCGTCGCGCGCACCGCCAAGGTCGTTTACAACAACTTTGGCGCCCCGCTTGGCCAGTTCCAGGGCATATGCGCGGCCCAGACCCGCACCTGCCCCTGTGACAATGGCCACCTGGTCGTCAAAACGGATCTCCTCTGCCACACCTTCTCCAGGCTTTTCTCCCGGAATGGGAACTGCCTTCCAGAAGTACCCGCTGAAGCCTCGCTGCACATCAAGGTACCGTCTTCTAAAGGTGATCGCCACGGGCTGGCCCACATATACCTCGGAAAGCTCGCAGTCGCTGAAGTCAGCCATGTACCGCCCCCCTCCTTCGAACTGAACCATTCCGTATATGTGGGGCGGATCAACGGATACGGCCAGCATGTCTCCGGTAAAGGTCTTTACCTTGGCCGGGATGTCGGCGAATTCATAGGGTTCCTGGGAATTTATCGCTTCACATTCAGGGTTGACACATATTGAGGCCCTCGGGAATTGGGGTGTCCCGCATTTTGTACACCTGCCACCCACCATCCCCAGGAGCATGTCCCGCTTGCGCCACAGGACTGTCATGGCGGTCTGGGTGGGGGCCTCTGCCCGGATGCCCATTTCTGTCTCAATCAGGTCCCTGAACTTGAGGAATTTCATGTAATTATCAGTGGTCTTCTTATTGGCAAGGGAACCGTTGATCCCCCGCCGTGGGGCCAGGTCACGGATGGCATCGGTGACCTTAAAGTACATGGCGTCACACCCCTGTCCGAATCCTGCCGCCAGGATACGATCTCCCGGCTCGGCCTCCTCCAGAGCCCGTACCAGCATCACCAGGGGATGGGCAGCACCTGTCTCGCCACATACCTCGTGCATGTTGTCCATCACTTTTTCAGGTGTTGCACCCAGGGCATTGGCTATCTTGCGGTGTTCGGCCTTGAAAACACAGGCAAAGCCAAACCTGTCCACCTCGTCCATGGAAATGGAAAGCTTTTGGAATAGACCGTTAACGCCCTGCGGTATGATCTTGGAATACCCCTGATCCCGCACCCAGCGTTCTTCCCACATGTAGTCCATTTCCCTGGAAGATCCCCGGTAGTGGTCCACAAAATCGTGGGTGACCGTGTAGGAACCTGCAAATTCGGCGATCACGTCTGTGTCTCCCACCAGCAAAGAGGCTGCTCCATCACCAAACCACATCTCATAGAAATAGGCTGCTTTGGTCAAACGCTTGTCCGTAGCCGTCACCAGCACCTGTTTTTTGTCGCCGCCCCTGACAGCGGAAAGCGCCTGTATGAGTCCTATGGTACCTGCCCTTTCAGATGAAGTGAAATCGGCCGCTTCCAGCTCATCTTTGAGGTTCAGCGCAGTCTTTAGGATCCCTGCATTGAGCCGGTCCAAAAAAGGCAGGGTAGTGGAACAGAGAAAGAGACTGTCAACCTGGCTCTTGTCCTTTCCGATCAAACAGTCCCTGGCTGCGGCCACGGCCATGGTCAGGCTGTCTTCGTCCCAGTTGCAGAAGGAGCGCTCACCCTGAGCCACCATCACAATAGCCGGGGCGAACCAGCCCATACCCCGGAAAATACTCATGCGATCAAGCCGCAGCCGCGGTATGTACCCGCCATAAGATGTTATACCGATCATGGATGGTCCTCCTTGTTAAAACTTAAACAGCTTCTCAATGAGCTGTGATTTCATAAGGTCACCTTGAATCTTAAGCTTTCCGCTTGTGTATGCCGACATGGCATTAAGTTCTCCGGTTATCATTTTAACGAAATCCTCATCCCCCATCTTGACGGTGGTGGTGGGACTACCATGCGAACCTTCTGCCACTTCACAGACGCCATCTTTCACAATTACCTGCCATGATCCGCCGCCCTCACCCGAGATATCGAACTGGAAAACCACATCCACGCCTGCCGCCTGATCAGCTTGGAAGACGGATGTCATTCCGGCAAATATCTTACTAACTGTGGGTCCGCCACTGTCGGCTGTAACCGCCTCTTTTTTCTTTGGGCTAAAGGCATCCAGCATGGGACCAAAGGCCGCTGTGGCGCTAGGGAACTCCTCTGCACCTTCAAGGGACTTGATCTTGTCCATGCTTGCGGCCACTGCCTCCGGTGTGGGGATTTCCTTCCCGTCTCCCACCACGGCGCCAGGCCCTGTGACAACGGCAGCCCGGTTAAAGTAGCCCATGCCCGCGTTGTAAACAGCGCCTGACACAGGGCACTGCTCTGATGAGAGATACAAGACCATGGGGGCAACAAACTCGGGTTTGAGCTTCTCAAAGAGATCCGGAGGAAGGATATCATCGGTCAGCCTTGTTGCTGCAACAGGGGCAATGGTATTCACCTTGATATTGTGCTTCTCCCCCTCCAGGTTCACCGTATTCATCAACCCGATCAGCCCCATCTTGGCAGCGGAATAATTGGTCTGACCAAAATTGCCATAAAGACCGGCGCCCGAGGTTGTCAGGATGATCCGACCATAGCGGTTCTCCCTCATCTTTACAAAGGCAGGACGTGTCACATTGTATGCCCCCTTCAGGTGAACATCCATCACCGCATCCCAGTTCTCCGGCTCCATCTTGGCAAGAGTCTTGTCACGCAAGATCGCGGCGTTGTTTATGAGAATGTCCAGGTGGCCAAAGGCATCTATGGCGCTATCCACTATGGACTGCCCCCCCTCCGGAGTGGCAACTGAGTCGTAATTGGCCACTGCCTCACCACCTGCGGCCTTGATCTCCTCCACCACCTTATCGGCGGCCTCGGAACCTGACCCGGTGCCATCACGGGCACCACCCAGGTCATTTACCACCACCTTGGCACCCCGCTTGGCCAGCTCCAGGGCATACACCCGGCCAAGCCCTGCACCGGCACCAGTCACAATCGCGACCCTGTCATCAAAACGGATGGCCCCCCACTCCTTGCGTCTTTCCATCTCATCTGCGGACAACCACTCCACGATGCCCTGGTCAATCACCACATCGCCGTTCTCGGCGTTTATGGTGCGGAAAACGGCCCTTCCCTCTTCCACCTTCCATACCTGAGTGGTGACAGACTCACCTGGGTAAAGGGTCCTGGAGAAGCGTACCCGAAAACGGCTCATCCGTTCCGGTTCACCGGGAAAGAGGTGTTTGATTACGGCGCGGCAGGCATAACCGTGGGTGCAGAGGCCGTGCATGATGGGTTTTTCAAAACCGCTGGCCCTCGCAAACTCGGGGTCTGCGTGGAGCAGAAACACATCTCCCGATAGCCTGTAGATCAGCGGTTGGTCAGGAGAGGGATTCGCCTGTTCCTCGAAATCCGGGGCCCTATCAGGAAACTCCACTTTCTCACTCGGCCCTGGGTCCCCGCCAAACCCGCCGTCCTTCCGGCTAAATATGGTGAAGATGTTGGTGAAGAGCTTCTGGCCATTGGAGTGAAAGGTCTCTGCCTCGGCCACCACCAAGGCCCCCTTCTCAGGACCCTTGTCATACATATGGGTGATGGCACCTTCACTGGTTATGGTCCCTTCTGTTGGGATAGGAGTGTGGAAGATGATATCCTGCTCTCCATGCAAAACGCCCGAAAGGTCGACATTGGAACTCCCGGCCACCTCCGCCAGAAACTCAAATACACTGGCAATGGAGAAGCTTGGTATCACCTTGAGTTTTTGTTCATAGCAGTACTCCAGCTCATCAAAGCCGGCACCGACCCCAAGCGCATAGAGCACCACATCCTTCCATGTGTACTCCTTTGTCAAAGGTCCGATCTTTTTGCCGATGGCATCCAGGTTAAGGGCCATCCTGTCACCTCCTTACTGTGGATATGGATTTACATTGTATTAAAACGATGTGTTATGGCGACCCGATCTCCAAAGCTAGGGAGGCCGCCTCACCGGTCCCCCAATTTAAAAAAGGAATTTATTGCAGATACCTTTCCCTGAGCCCCTTTTTGTAGATCTTGGCAGACCCGGTCTTGGGGAGCTCTGATAAAAAATCGACCGATTTGGGGGCCTTGTAATGGGCGATTTGTTCCTTGCAATGCTGAATGATCTCTTCCTCAGAGGCCTGGTGCCCCGGCTTTAAGACTACCACCGCCTTTACGGCTTCACCCCACTTGGGATGTGGTACCCCAATCACCGCGGCCTCCAGGACAGAAGGGTGGGTGTAGAGCACATTTTCCACCTCAACTGAGTAGACATTCTCGCCCCCGGTGATGATCATGTCCTTTTTTCTGTCGACTATATTGACATATCCCTCCTGGTCCACCACGGCCATATCACCGGTAAAGAGCCAGCCGTCTTTTAGGACCTTGGCGGTCTCCTCGGGCTGTTTCCAGTAGCCCTTTGTCACGATATCTCCCTTGACCACGATCTCACCCACCTCCTTGTCATCGGACGTGACCTCTGTCCCGTCTTCCCTGACCACCTTTAAGAGTACCCCCAGGAAGGGCCGGCCTGTCTTGGCCTTGTAAAAGAACTGTCTGTCCGGGGGAAGATCTACGAGATTATCCTTTAGTATAGAGACCGTGAGATAGGGGCTCGTCTCGGTCATACCATAGGTCTGTATGTAGTCGCATCTAAAGGTCTCCATAATACTTCTCACCACTTCAGGGGCGATTGAGGCCCCCCCGCTCAAGAGGGCCCGGAGGCTTGAGAAGTCATAGGTGTCCACATCCGGGGTATTTACCAGCATATTCAACATGGTGGGGATCATGTTTGTAATGGTGACCTTTTCATCCTGTATGGCAGAGAGGACCAATGGGGGATCAAAATCGGTCGCGACCACATGTTTACCACCAACCAAGGTGATGGCAAAGGTGGCCCAGGCATCAGCCAGGTGAAAAAGGGGGGCCACGTGTATCCAGTTGTCCCGATCGGTGAGGTGTAACTCCGCAATGGCTGCCAGGGCATGGCTGCATACATTCTTGTGCGAGAGCATCACCCCCTTGGGACGTCCTGTTGTGCCGCTGGTATAATACAGGTGTGCCACATCATCATCGGAGATCTCAGGGACCGCGGGAGGTGTCTTTTGTTCCTTGTCTAAGATCTCTTCGTAGTCTAATGAGTCAGGTATGGGTGGATTATCGCGTTTGCCTGTCAAGATAAACCGATCCAGATTACTGGCAATTCCCATGAGGGAGGACACGTTAGGCCCAAATCTCCGTGACGCAATAAGTATACGAGCCCCGGAATCTTCCAAGATAAAGGCGAGTTCTCTGGGTGAAAGCCTGAAGTTAAGCGGATTCAGAATGGCGCCAATCTGGGCAACAGCAAAATAACACTCAAGAAATTCATGGCTGTTGTGATGTAAGATAGCCACGCAATCCCCTTTGTTGATCCCCATCCTGTTGAGAAAATTGGCAAGTCTATAGACCCGTTCTGCAAACCTGGAATAGGTGAACCTCCTATCCCCGCAGACCACCGCCTCCTTATCTTCATAGAGGCTCAGGGCCTTTTCAAGTATATATGTGATGTTCATGACAAATTCCTAACCCGGATAAACCGGCACCAAGAAGAGTCTCTCGCAAAGTCGCAAAGTTTTCTAAACAAATCTTGCATCGTTGCTTTCCCTCGCGGGCTTTGCGGCTTTGTGCGATATCGGTTACCCAAAAACTCCTTTTTGTGGAAATTTGTTATCATTTTGAGTCCAATTCCTTTATTACGAGACCAACTCAGATAAACCGGCATTGGGGTGAGTAGCTCAGTCCATGATTCTCGCGTGATTTGACTAATTACCACAGAGATTCAGAAATTGCAAAAGGCAAAAAGGAAATGACAATTACATATCAGAAATCTTTTCATCGAACTTTTTTTTCAAATGACTCCAAAAAAAGCTTGACATATGGGATCCAGGGCACTACTATTATCGCTTCATAAAACTTCTTGTGAGTTTGATTAGGTAATCATGATGGATTTTTTGCACAACATTATCGTCATTATCAGCGCAACAGGGGTACTTCTGTCCTTGTTGCTCCTCCTTTTGGTCGTTAGACTAAAATGTCCCGGCCTGATAATGACAAGATGATTTAGGCAAAACCCTTTAAAATCCGTTATCAGGCCCGCCTGGTAACGGATTTTTTTTGGTGAAAATCATGAGGAGAGAAAAGATGTCAAACCAAATCACCCTCTATGACACAACCCTGAGGGACGGCACCCAGGGGGAGTATGTCAACCTCTCGGCCGAAGACAAGTTGCGTATCGCAAAAAAACTGGATGATTTTGGTATCCCCTATGTCGAAGGGGGATGGCCAGGCTCCAACCCCAAAGACACCAGGTTTTTTGAGATGGCCCGAAAGACGGATTTTAAAAATACCCGGCTTACTGCCTTTGGCAGTACATGCAGGCCCGGGATAGGCCCTGAAAAGGATCAAAACATCAAGGCACTTCTGAAAACGGAAATGGAAAGCGTGGCTATTTTCGGGAAGAACTGGGACCTTCATGCCACAGAGATCTTAAAGGTTTCCCTGGGGGAAAACCTGGACATGATAAGAGAGACCGTGGCGTATCTAAAGAAAGAGGGACGTGAGGTAATCTATGATGCGGAACATTTCTTTGACGGCTACAAGGTCAACCGTGCCTATGCCATGGACGCGATAAAGGCTGCAGAGGAGGCCGGCGCAGATGCCATTGTCCTTTGCGACACCAACGGCGGGAGCATGCCCCTGGAGATTCAGGAGATTGTGGGAGAGGTGGTCCCCCGTCTAAGGGTCTTGCTCGGGATCCACGCCCACAACGACTGCGGACTCGCCCTGGCCAATTCTCTGGCTGCTGTCCAGGCAGGGGCGCGAATGGTACAGGGCACTATCAATGGGTATGGAGAGCGGTGTGGAAACGTGGACTTGATCTCCGTTATCGGAACCCTCCAGTTGAAAATGGAATATCCCTGCGTTGCAGGACAAAGCCTCAAACAACTCACCGAGCTTTCCCGTTACGTGAGCGAGGTTGCCAATGTGCCTCCACTAAATCAGCGTCCCTTTGTAGGGAAGAGCGCGTTTGCCCATAAGGGAGGCGTGCATGTGAGTGCTATCCAGAAAAATCCAGCAGCTTACGAACATATGGACCCGCAACAGGTGGGCAATCGGCGAAGGGTCTTGGTTTCAGATCTTTCAGGCAAAAGCAATATTGATTATAAGGCCCGTGAAATGAAGATAACACTCGGGGGCAACGGCTATGACAGCCAAAAGATCGTTGGCGAGATCAAGAGGCTGGAGGATGAGGGGTATCAATTTGACGCTGCAGAAGGGTCTCTGGAGCTATTGATAAAGAAGGTAACCGGTCAATTCCAGGAGCCCTTTACCCTTGAGTCATTTCGGGTGACCACTGAAAAGAACCGTTCGGGTCCAAGCACCTGCCAGGCCACTATCAAAATCTCCGTCGGAGAAAAGGATGAGATCACCGCTGCCGAAGGCGATGGACCGGTGAATGCCCTTGATAACGCCTTGAGAAAGGCCTTGACCAAGTTCTTTCCACAAATCAGGGAGATGGGTCTTGTTGATTTTAAGGTGCGCGTCTTTGATGGAGGGGGCGGCACCGCATCCAAGGTCAGGGTCCAGATCGAGTCAAGGGATGCCCGTGAGATCTGGTCCACAATCGGCGTGTCAGAGAATATCATTGAAGCCAGCTGGCAGGCCTTAGTGGATAGCTTTCATTATAAGCTGTCCAGAGAATTGACAGGAGTTGAATAATGAGAACAGATGAAGACCGCAACATGGAGGACCGCGCCGCAGATTCCCGAAGCCAGGGGAACCTGCGGAGGGTCCTTATGAGGGAATTGGGGAGGTGGAATGCGGAATTTAAGGCCCCGCCTTTGGCGCGGTCAATCATAAGGGCACAAATTTGGAATTCATAAACAAGTTTCTGAATTTCATCAAGGAGGTTATTCCATGAAAGACCATGTAACCATATTTGATACTACGCTCAGGGATGGTGAGCAATCACCCGGAGCAAGCATGAATGCGGCTGAGAAACTGCGTCTGGCCAGGCAGTTGGAAAAACTGGGTGTTGATGTTATGGAGGCAGGTTTCCCCGCCTCATCCCCGGGGGACTTTGAGTCGGTCCAGGCAATCGCGCGGAAAATCCGGAATGTTCAGGTAACCGCCCTTGCCAGGACATCCAAAGGGGATATTGACAGGGCATGGGAGGCTATCCGCGAGGCAGCCAACCCAAGGATCCATACCTTCATCGCCACTTCTGATATCCATCTGAAACACAAGCTGAACATGGATCGTGATCAGGTGGTTCGAGAGGCGGTTGAGGCAGTGAGATATGCAAAGGGTTTTACAGATAATGTGGAATTCTCAACAGAGGACGGCACCAGATCCGATAGGGACTATCTCTGCAGGATATTCGAGGCGGTGATCGAGGCCGGCGCCACCACAGTCAACCTGCCAGACACGGTCGGGTACGCTGTCCCCGAGGAGTACGCCCAGCTCATTACCTATGTGAGGGAGCATACCCCAAATATCCATAAGGCCGTGATGAGCGTCCACTGCCACAATGATCTGGGCCTGGCCACTGCCAACACCTTAGCAGGGATTACAGCCGGAGCCCGGCAGGCAGAGGTTACCATAAACGGCATCGGCGAGAGGGCAGGCAACACATCGCTTGAGGAGGTGGTGATGGCTCTTCACACCCGGAGGGATCTGATAAAACTGACCACCTCGGTTACCGCAAATCAGATCCACCCTACCAGCAGGCTCACCTCCCTGATCACCGGCATCGTTGTTCAGCCGAATAAGGCGGTCGTGGGGGCAAATGCCTTTGCCCATGAGGCAGGAATCCATCAGGACGGGGTTTTGAAAAACCCCATGACCTATGAGATTATGGATCCGGAAACAGTGGGTCTGTCCAGCAATCGCCTGGTGCTTGGCAAGCATTCGGGCAGACATGCCTTTAGAACCAAACTGTCCCAAATGGGTTACGAGCTCTCAAAGGAGGAACTAAACCGGCTTTTCCAAAAATTCAAGGAACTGGCGGATAAGCGAAAAGAGATCTTAGAGGAGGATATTGAGGCCTTAGTGGCCGAGGAGATCCTGCGTGTTCCCGATGTATATGAGCTGGATTATCTCAACGTGGTGAGCGGCACAGTTGAAGTTCCCACGGCAACGGTGAAGCTCAAGATCAGGGGGAAGGAGGCCCAAAGCGCTGGATTTGGGGTGGGACCCATTGATGCCACCTTTAATACTATCGCCAAGATGACCGGAAGCAACTCAAAGCTGATGCGTTTCTCTGTCAACGCGATCACCGGCGGCATGGATGCCCAGGGTGAGGTGACGGTTCGGCTCCAGGAAAACGGTCTGGTGGCCTTAGGTAAGGGCGCTGATCCTGATATTATCACCGCCAGCGCCAAGGCCTACATCAACGGATTGAATCGTCTGGAATATATGAAAAAGAATCCGAGGCTGTCTCCGAGTGAAGGGCTCCGTTAGCAACAAGGGGGTTTATTAAAGAATCCAATGATGAAAGAGGACCATAAGCCATGCCCATGACAATAACCGAGAAGATCCTTGCAGCACATGCAGGGAGGGAGACGGTAAGCCCCGGCGAACTGATCCAGGTTGAAGTGGACCTGGCCTTGGCCAATGACATCACTGCTCCCCTGGCCATTGCTGTATTTGACAACTTAGGGGCCCCGGAGGTGTTTGACCGGGAGAAAATCGCTCTTGTCCCTGATCATTTTGTGCCCAACAAGGACATCGCGTCGGCACAAC
>JAUUVE010000379.1 GCA_030589715.1 Desulfobacteraceae bacterium
GAAAAAAAGATAAAGATCGTTCGATGCGGCGTAGAAAGCGGAGATTATGAAGGTGGTTTGAAAAAAAGGGAAAGACGGGCGGTTCCGGTTATTGGCACCTTGGGTCGACTGGTTGAAAAGAAAGGTGTGGACACCCTCATCCTTGCCCTGTCCCGGTTGAGCAAGGAAGAGTATGATTTTGTTCTGCAAATTGCCGGCGATGGTCCCTTAATGGGGGAGTTAAAGAAATTGGCGTTGGAACAGGATATCAGTTCGAAAGTGGTATTTATGGGGCCCATGCCTCACGACAAGGTCTTTGAATGGTTCCAGAGTCTGGATATCTTCGTACTCGCGTGCAAAAGGGACAGGAACGGGGATCAAGACGGCATTCCGGTGGTACTGATGGAGGCCATGGCGGTAGGGATTCCTGTTGTTTCTACGTACATCTCCGGCATACCGGAATTAATCAAAGACAACGTTTCAGGGCTTTTGGCACAACCTAATGATGCGGCCTCATTGGCAGACAAGATCAGGAGTGTCTTGGACAATCCCTCCCGGGTTGATTCGCTGACCGAGGCCGCAAAAGAGCGGATCAGGGAAGAGTTTGATGTCCAGGTCAATACAGAACGATTAATCAGGCTTTTCGAGGGTTAATACTATGCAAGAGAAGAAGCACCGCATTGTAATTATTTCTCCGGTCAGAGATGAAGAGTCCTATCTGCCGGACACGGTCCGATCCCTCATCAACCAAACCGTCAAACCCGTAGAATGGGTCGTGGTGGATGATGGGTCCTCTGACAGGACCGCGGATATTGTTCGAGAGGCGGCCAAGGAGCATCCCTGGATTCGCCTGGAACCCAAGCCGGACAGGGGCGTCCGAGTGGTGGGACCGGGGGTTGTGGAGGCGTTCTATTTCGGATATGAGCGCATTCGATCATCGGACTACGATTTCATCTGCAAAATGGACGGAGATATTGAATTTGGTCCAAAGTACTTTGAGACCCTCCTTACATTTTTTGACAGGGACCCCTATTTGGGAGCTGCCAGCGGCAAGCCGTTTCAGCAAGAAGAGGATGGGAGTCTTAAAGAAGAAAGGCACAATGACGAGATGGTGGCAGGGATGATCAACTTCTATCGGAAAAAGTGCTTTGAGGATATAGGGGGGTTTGTGCGCCAGGTGCACTGGGACGGGATTGCCTTTCACAGGGCCCGTATGTTTGGATGGAGAACCCGCAGTATCCGGCATCCTGATCTTGACTTTATTCACGAAAGACTCATGGGATCTTCTCACAAGGGCATCGTGACCGGACGGTTGCGGTGGGGGAGGGGACAATACTTTATGGGGACCCACCCGCTTTTTGTGCTGGCCATAGGGCTTTACCGGATGTTTGAAAAGCCCTTTTTAGTTGGGGGAATATGTATCGTTGCAGGGTATGTCAAGGCCATGTGGGAGGGCATGGAGAGATATGATGATCCTGAGTTCAGGAGATCTTTGCATGCCTGGCAGTTTGAGAGGCTGAAACTGGGCAAGAGGCTGGAAAAGATCCCGGCACCCGAGGAGGGGCTTTATACTTGACACGGGTCATTGGTCATTACTCATTGGTCATTAGATAGTCATTCATTGTCATTGATGGTCATTTGGCCTTCGGCCGTCATTAGGCTTCGCGTCATTAGGCTTCGCCGTCATTTGGCCTTCGGCCGTCATTTGGCTTCGCGTCATTTGGCCTTCGGCCGTTATTTGGTTGTCATTCGGTGGTCATTTGGCTTCGCGTCATTTGGCTTCGCCGTTATTCGATTGTCATTCGGTGGTCATTAGGCTTCGCGTCAGTCGGTCTGAGGGGAAACTTTGATAGAATTAGGGGATCCGATTTGGATAAACAGCGGAAACTTCTCTCCATCGTAATCGTCAGCTTTAACACGCGGGACATACTGAGGGAGTGCCTGAATCGGGTAAGGAAGTATGGGGCAGGTATGGACTTGGAGACCTTTGTTGTGGACAATGCCTCCGGGGACGAATCTGCTGAGATGGTGTCAAGGGAGTTCCCGGAAGTGGACCTGACTGCCAGCCCCAAAAATCTCGGATTCGCGGCAGGGAACAACGTGGCATTGAGAAAGGCATCCGGGCGCTTTCTGCTGCTTCTCAATTCTGATGCCTATCTCCTGCCAAGTGTACTGGAATCCACAATACGATACATGGAAAAAAATGCAGGGTGCGGTGTTTTAGGAGTGAGGCTGGTCGGGGAGGATGGGAAACTCCAGCCCTCCGCAAGGATGCTCCCCAATGCCTGGCTCAAGCTCCTGGTTATTAGCGGTATCGCATCCAGATTCCCGAATTCGCCTGTCTTTGGGGGGCCTGATTATTCCTGGTGGGATCACAGCAGCGTTAAGGAAGTGGGTTGGGTCCCGGGGGCCTATTTCCTGATACGCAGGGAGGTCACTGATAAGATCGGGTTCCTGGATGAGAGATATTTCCTCTATTCTGAGGAGACAGACTTTTGTTTGCAGACAAAACGGGCCGGATGGCAGGTTATCTTCTACCCAGATGTTGAGGTGATCCATCTAGGCGGCGAGAGTAGTAAGACAACGAAAAAGAGAATGAGTGGTTCGGGGAAACAGCTAATTCATCTGAGGGTCAAGAGCGAATTCAGGTACTACCGGAAGAACTTCGGGTTGGGAAGCGTCTTGTCTGTGGCAGCCGTGGAGGTTTTTTGGAAATTGGTGATATGGGTCAAGAATACGTTCGTCAGGGATGAGAAATCGGATATCAAGAAAGAGGAGGCAGGCGTCATAATGGGCCTCATATTCAAAACACTCATAAAGGACAGGTTTGGAAAGGAGACGAAACCGTAGGTTGATACTTGAAACTTGATACTCGAAACTGGGTTCTGTATTTCAGAGGCTGTCTTGTCAGTCTTGCGTCTGCAAGGGAAGCCGAACCTATGCATCTTTTTTTGAGTATCCAGTATCAAGTATCAAGTTTCCAGTTTCAAATCCGGAGGACTATCCGTGTTCGACAATCTAAGGGCCGATCTTAAGACCTATGAC
>JAUUVE010000427.1 GCA_030589715.1 Desulfobacteraceae bacterium
ATATGAAGACGGTCTTATTCAATGTCTTTAGCAAGATACCGGAGCGTTACTGGGACATGGAAAGGGACCCTCAATATGGTCGAAGGCTCAGAGAGATCAGGTTCTGGGAGGTGCATCGTGAACAGGAGATGCAAAAATATATGGAGGGTGCCAGGCGGATCTTCCTGGACGCGGGCTTTCCTGAAGACTCCGTTATTTACAGGATCCACAAAAGGGATCAAGGGGTCGCCCGAGATATCCTCAAAGAGGCCCGACGAGGTTACACAGCCGTTGTTATCGGAAGAAAGGGAATGAGTAAACTAAAGGAGCTTGTTCTGGGGAGCGTGGCCACCAAGCTCTTTGAGAAACTTGCCTTTGCCCCCCTTGTGATAGTGGGAAAGGGCGCCAAACCGGGCAAGGTCCTCTTGGCCTTAGATAGATCAGAGGGGGCCATGCGGGCGGTGGACTTTGTTGCAACTACCCTGGGCACGTCCGGTTTTGAGATAAATATGACCCACGTGGTCAGGGGGGATGAAAAGGAGGAGATTGCCGAGTCAGAAATAATGATTGGTAATATATTTGATCGAGCAAAGAGTCGGTTAATGAGCGCAGGGATCCGGCCAGAGCAGCTAAGCGCCCAGATCATTACAGACACGGAAAGCCGAGCAGGGGCAATAGTCCAAGAGGCCCTGCAAGGGGGTTACGGAACCATCGTCATGGGAAGAAAGGGTCTGTCTAAGGTCCGCGATTTTTTCATCGGAAGGGTCAGCAACAAGGTGGTTCAACTGGCCAGGAGCAATGCGGTCTGGTTGGTAAGTACGGATATGCCTGGGAGCTAAGGGAATGTTAGGCAGTCGGAGATATATATCTCTCAAGCTCAGTGAATCAAGGCTAAAAGGGAGAAACGGTGAGTTAGGCATCTTCCTTGATATTAGCAATTTCCTATCGACCTCCATGGACCTAAAGGAGATCCTGGAAGGGGCCCTGGCAAAGGTTTCAGAATACTTTGGTCTTGAGACAGGGAGGATATTTCTCATTGATGAGGGGGGGCAACAACTGTATCTGGCTGCGTATAAGGGTATAGAACCCACTGGTCTTGAGAAACTGGATCTCGAGGGAAGCTTTTCAGGAAAGGCGGTTCGTACAAAGTCTCTCATCGCCAATTATGTCTCGGAACTGGAGGATAGGGAAAGGGCTGATCTTCTCATGTCAAAGGGATTCAATATCGTCATCTGTGTCCCTCTAATTGTAATGGATAAGGTGAGGGGGGTCATGAACCTGGCCACAAGTGGGAACCTTGAACTAAGTGCGAACAAAATTGACCTCCTGGCCGCCATCGGGAACCAAATCGCCGCGGCTGCAAATAACGCAACCCTCTATGAAGACCTGAGGAACAAGGCAGCCACTCTCAAAGAAAAGAAGGAGATGATAAAGCTTTTTGCATTTTCCGTGTCTCACGACCTGAAAAGCCCGGCCACAGGCAACTATGGCCTTACAAGACGTCTTCAAAAAAACTACGCCCATCTGTTGGATAAAAAGGGGAGGGAATATTGCAATCAGATCTTGAAGACCGCAGAGCAGATACAGGCCTTTGTAGAGATGATCAATGCATATATTGCCGCCAAAGAAGCACCCCTCAGCTATGAAAGGATCAATGTCAAAGAGATTACAAAAGGGATAAGGGGCGAATTTTCCACCGCGTTGAAATCGCGCCGAATAAATTGGTCAGAACCCGATACCTTTCCAGAAATCACCGCGGACAGACTGGCCATCACAAGGGTCTTGAGAAATGTTGTTGATAATGCCCTGAAATATGGTGGCAAGGAGTTGGGTGAAATCAAGATCGGGTATATGGATAACAAGGCCTACCATATATTCTTTTTGAGCGATGATGGAATTGGCATTAAGGGGGAGGACAAAGAGAAGGTCTTTGGGATCTTTCAGAGGGAGGGGACATCCAAGGGGACTACAGGCTCAGGTCTTGGGCTGGCGATTGTCAGGGAGATAGCCGCACGACATCGCGGCCAGGCCTGGATCGATACCGGAACCCCAAAAGGGGCCACCTTTTACATATCGATCTCAAAGGGCCTAATGTAAGGGTTCTTAAACTGGCGCCATTGTCCTGAAACAAAGAGGTTTTCTTGGAAGGAATAAGGTGAAACAGGAATTTACCATTTTGATAGCGGACCGGAATCGCCATATTCGAGAGTTTTTGAAGCGGGAGATGAGGGCGGAAGCTTACCGGGTGCGTTTGGCAAGAAACGGTAGAGAGGTCTTGAGATGGGTCTATCACCCCGATCCCCTTCACCTCCTGATCCTGGATCCGGATCTGCCGGCCGCTGAAGAAGGGCCATTACTGGCAAAGCTTCGCGATAGGATTCCGACCCTGACGGTGGTGGTTCACACCTTCCTCTCTGATTATACCCACTATCCGCCGCTGGTGAGTACAGATGTATTAGTCGAGAAAGAGGGCACAAGTATTGAAGGGCTCCAAAAGGTTATAGACAAAATCCTCCGCAAGACCGAGCCACCTGACGCCTGAGCCTAAATGTACCACCTTTATCTTCTAGCC
>JAUUVE010000091.1 GCA_030589715.1 Desulfobacteraceae bacterium
GATTTGGAATGCCTTTTTTACTGAAGGCGCTTGATATCTGCTGGACATGGTTCACCATAATGAACTTTTTTTCACTCTATAGCCTTTGACATGGTTTGTCAACATCAATTCTTGTCCATAGAGATTTGCCAAGAAGCTATAAAAAAGCCTTGTGTCAAAACTCTTTTTCTCTTGACAAAAAGCAAAAAGGTGGTACTATTGGTCGAATCTTTTGTTCATGATAATGAACCCTAAAACCCCAGACAGGGTAACAGGAGTAAATTCGCGGAGTTGATGTAATATTTGGTACGATAAGGGGCGGCAGAGTTGACCCAGAAAGCAGTACTCGTCATAGGTGGTGGTATAGCAGGAATTCAGGCCTCTATAGATCTGGCCAACATGGGCATTAAGGTCTATCTGGTTGAAAAGAAACCCAGCATCGGGGGACGAATGGCCCAGCTGGACAAGACCTTTCCCACCAATGACTGTGCAATGTGTATCTTGGCCCCCAAGATGATTGAATGCGCCAACCATGAAAATATCGAGCTCCTGACCTATTCCGAACTGGCTGAACTTACAGGGGAAGTGGGGGGGTTTGAGGCCAAGATAGTAAAGAAGGCCCGCTTCATAGAAGAAGATAAATGCGTCGGATGCGGTGATTGTGCTGAAAAGTGCCCCACCAAGGTGGATGATGAGTTCAATGCCGGCCTGGGTCAGAGGAAGGCAATTTATAAATATTTTCCCCAGGCAGTTCCTTCAACATATGTCATAGACCCTGACCGCTGCCGGACTATCCTGGGAAAGAAGTGCGGTGTCTGTGAAAAGATATGCAAGGCCAAGGCTGTCAATTACAAACAGAAGGATAAGGTCCTGGCCATCCATATAGGTGCCGTAATTCTGGCCACCGGATTCGATCCCTATGATGTGGCCCCCTTGACTGAATACGGTTGGGGGAGGATCAAGAATGTCGTTACTGCCCTGCAGTTTGAGAGAATGATATGCGCTTCCGGCCCTACCGGTGGACATTTGAGACGCCCTTCTGACGATAGCGAACCCGCGAGGCTGGCCTTTATTCAATGTGTGGGATCAAGGGATATACGGCATAAAAGGTATTGTTCGGCGGTCTGCTGCATGCATGCCACAAAGGAGGCTATACTGGCCCATGAACACTATCCAAAACTGACGTCAACCATATTTTACATGGATATGAGGGCGGTGGGAAAGGGTTTTCAGGAATATGTGCGCCGTGCCAAGAGCCAGTACGAGGTGGAATATATCCGTGCGAGACCGGGTCGGGTAACCGTAAATGAGGAGTCTCAAAATCCGGTTATCCATTATGAGGATACGGTCAAAAGGGAATTAGGGGTCAGAGAATTCGATATGGTCATTCTCTCTCAGGCCCTTATACCCAGCGAGAGCAATGTCTCGATTGCCAAAAAGCTGGGTGTTGGCTTAGATGAATTCGGCTTTATTTCTACGCCAGAAGAACTGATCAATCCGTTCGGTACCTCCAGGGAAGGGGTTTTTGGATGCGGCTTTTGCCAGTCTCCCATGGATGTCCCCGATTCTGTTGTCAGGGCATCGGCATCGGCCTCAAAGACGGCTGAGGTACTTGCCCGCGTTGCATAAGGGAAGATAGAAATATGCCACTAAGGATTGGGGTTTTTATCTGCCACTGCGGCACAAACATAGGGGGGATCGTGGATGTACCCGAGGTTGTGGAGTATGCACGGACCCTGCCTAATGTTGTCTATGCCGAGGGCAATCTCTATACCTGCTCAGAGGATGGCCTCTCTTCCATCCGAGATATGATAGAGGGATATGATCTTAACCGGGTAGTGGTCGCCTCCTGCACGCCGCGAACCCATGAGCCTCTTTTTAGAAAGAACTGCGAGTCAGGCGGGCTCAATAAATATCTATTCGAATTTGTCAATATAAGGGAGCATTGCTCCTGGGTCCATATGGACAGGCATGATTCGGCAACGTTAAAGGCAAAGGATCTGGTCCGCATGGGGGTCGCAAAGGTAAGTTTGTTAACGCCTCAAGAGGATCTGACCACAGATGTCATAAGGGCGTCTTTAATTATAGGGGGTGGCATTTCCGGTCTCACGGCTGCCCTGACCCTGGCCAACCAGGGCTATCAGGTTGAATTGGTCGAGAAGAAGGACAGGCTGGGCGGTCTTTTAAGGGATGTAAACAGGGTCTTTCCCACAAATGACCCCTCCAAAGAGCTCCTGGACCCCTTAATTAGTGCCGTCTTGAATCACAAAAAGATAAGTGCCCATCTTGGAACGGAACTAGCCGATGTGAATGGTTTTGTAGGTAACTTTTCGATATTATTAAAAAAAGATGCCGGAACAGAAGAGTTGAAGGTAGGTACTATCATCCTATCGACTGGCGCCAGGGAACTCAAGCCGGAGGGGATGTTTGGATATGGTCAGTTCAATAACGTTATGACACAGCTTGAATTCGAGCGGAGATTTAGGTCAAACTACCATGGTTTGAACCGAGTTGTCATGATAAACTGCGTGGGCGCAAGGGTGGAGGAAAGGACGTATTGCGGACGATTTTGTTGTATCACAGGTATAAAGAATGCCATTTTACTGAAAGAGGAGAACCCCCAGACAGAGATAAGTATCCTGCATAGGGATATTATGGCCTGCGGAAAGGCCTTTGAAGACTATTACAGAAAAGCACTCCAAATGGGAATCAAATTCATCCGTTATAGCGTGGATTTCCCTCCTGAGATTGTGGGTTCCGATGACATGGCCGATAAGGGTAAGGTCTACCATGAGCTAATGGGGAGGGATGTCCAAATGGAAACGGATATAGTGCTTTTGACAACCCCCCTCGTACCCGGAGAGGACAACCAGGAACTCTCCAGGATGATGAGAATACCGGTTGGAAATGATGGGTATTTTTTGGAGGCCCACCAGAAACTCAGACCGGTAGAGTTTCCATCCGACGGGATCTTTGTTGCGGGATGTGCGCGTTATCCAACCGAGATATCGGAGTGCGTTGCCCAGGGATATGCCGCAGCAGCCAAGGCAGCCGTCCCCATGGCCCGGGGGCAGGTGATCAGCGATGCATTTACCTCGGAGGTGGCTCCCTTAAGATGCTCTGCGTGCGGAAGATGTATAGACGTCTGTCCTTTCGGAGCCATAGACTGGAATGAGTTTAAGGAACCCTCAGGCGAAACCAAGAGAGTGGCCATGGTCAACCCCACCGAGTGTAAGGGGTGCGGACTGTGTGTGGCCTCGTGCCTTAGTGGCGCTGTCCAGATGAGGGGATTCACCGATGAGCAGATACTGGCCATGGTCAACACAACCTTTATGGTTGCCAGCTGATATGAAGACCAAAATCAAGCAAATTGTCCTGGAAAACAATCTCAATTATTGTCTGGAGTGCGGTAAATGTTCGGCCGTTTGCCCCATGCTGGATTTTTACGGGGAGTATGTGTACGATCGTTCACCCCGAGGAGTGGTGGAGCGGTTATCACTAGACCCTGAAGACATTGAGGATGAAGAGGGCTTGTGGTATTGTTTGGTCTGTCACGAGTGCACCTTCTTTTGTCCCAGTGGGGTCAATTTCCAGGGCTTTATGACGGAACTGAGGGAACTCCTGTTGCAGCATGGCTACAGAAACCATGCGGTTTTTTGTCATGCCTGTGGCAGCTACCTGATGCCGAAAAAGGAATTTGAAAATTTCCAAAAAATCCTTGAGGGGGGCAAAACCGGTGAGCTTCTATCTGTTTGCCAGCGGTGCAAAAAGAACAGTTATGTAGAGACATTGTATAAGCTGGCCCTCTGGCCCAAAGCAAAGAGGTAAAGGGCCCCCTGGCCCAGAGGAGGTGGCTTTGACCTATCCCCGGAAATCATCACTCCCCCCGAGGCGTGGGCTCGCCTTTACGAGCCTTACGGGCCGGAGGCCTGAAGCCAAATGGGGCGAAGCCCCGAAGTGCTAGTAAAATAGAAAGGAGAGTGTCATGACAATAGACAGAGAAAAATTGTCAGCGGCGGAGACCTTGCGTGCGACCAGGACCTTTGGCAAGGTCAGGTGTCACAACCCCAGTTGTATGGAAAGACTGCAGCCGCCTGCTGGGGCGGATCATGTCAAATGTCCCACATGCGGGATGGAGTACCGTCTGTTCTGGGTCCGTCCCGATCTTCCCCGGATACGGGGGCCGGTATGGGATGTGAACCGGAGAATAGCTGAAGAGACCTTTGCCAGGAAAGAGGGAGCGAAGGCCAAAAAAGCTCCAAAGAAGGGGGGAAAGTGAGATGGCATTGAATAGGAAGATAGCATACATTGATCTCTCCACAGGGGAGATTGAAACCAGGCCTATCCCGCTTGATGTGAGGAAAAAATTCTTGGGCGGTAGAGGGCTGGATGCGTATTTGCTGTATAACCATACAAAAAAAGGCTGTGACCCTTTGGGCCCGGACAATGTGCTTTTGATAAGCGGCGGAATTTTGACCGCGACGTGTGCTTCGGCAACAGCGAGGACGCATGTCATGGCAAAGTCCCCCCTCACTGGTCTGCTCGGGAGCGCCAATATGGGCGGATTTTTTGCCCCCGAGCTGGCCTGGGCTGGTTTTCATCACTTGGTCATAAAAGGGAAGGCGGAGAAGCCGGTCTATATCTGGATTCACAACGGGGAGATTGAGATACGAGACGCCGCCAACCTGTGGGGTAAGACAACCACAGAGACACAGTGGACCATTAGAGAAGAGTTGGGCGATGAGGACGTCAAGTGCGCCGTCATAGGCCCCGCTGGCGAGAACCTGGTGAGGTTTGCCAATGTGATGACGGGTATCAAGAACGCTGCTGGCAGAACTGGTATGGGCTGTGTCATGGGGTCAAAGAACCTCAAGGCCGTGGCCGCGAGAGGGACCATGGATATAGAAATCGCACATCCCGTTGACGCCTTGGAATACAACAAGCGATTTATTGATCAAATTACAAGCGCCAAGGTAAACAAGACGCAGGGAACCCTGGGGACGCCTTTTATCTGGGGGGCGACCAATTCATGGGGCGGAGTAAGGTGCAGGAATTTTCAGTATAACCAGTGTGAGTATGCCGATGATATCGAGCCCGAGAGGCTTGATGAAATCGCCACTGAAACCATCGGACCCTATCACATGACGGGCTGCTTTGGATGCCAGGTTCACTGCCGTGCTCAGTACAAGATTCCTTCAGGCCCTTACGCAGGTAGATATGATGAAGGCCCGGAATACACATCTCTGGGCGCCTTTGGTGGAGAGCCGGACTGCAAGAATGCCGTAACCGTCTTAACAGGGAATCACTTGGTGGATCAGTATGGTATAGATAACCTGGAAATCGGCAGCATTATCTCCTGGGCCATGGAGCTTTACGAGTTGGGGATACTCACCAGCAAGGATACCGATGGCCTGGATCTGAGGTTCGGTAATGACGAGGCACTCTTAGAGATGGTCGATCGTATCTGTTACAGGAAGGGCTGGCTGGGTGATACACTGGCAGATGGAGGAATCCTCGCGTCCGAGAAGATAGGCAAGAACTCATTTGAATATCTCATTCAGGTCAAAGGGATGAACAACCTTCACTCGGATGAAAGGGCAACTCCGGCCCTGGCCCTCAATATCGCCACGGCCTCCAGGGGTTCCGATCACCTGAGGAGCCGTCCTGCCATTGACCTTTACCATTTGCCCGAGGAGGTGCTTAGAAAGATATACAGTAACCCTGTCCGCTACGATGGGCCCCTAAGCTCAGAACACACTTCCTATGAGGGAAAACCATGGCAGGTATTTTGGCAGGAGAACTGCTTCATGGCGGTGGACTGCCTTGGCATCTGCAAGTATCACACAGTATTTCTGGGAGCGACCCTCCCTAATTTTGAGGATTGGCCAAAGGTGCTCTATTACAATACCGGCCTTGAAATGACCCCGGAAGAGATCTGGGAAGTGGCGGAAAGATGCAACACCATGGAGAGGCTCTTTAATCTCAGGGAAGGATTAAAAAGGGATGATCTCAAGAAGGGCGATATGTTGAATCACCGCTATTTTGATGAACCATGCAGACGCGGCGCCCCCGATGTCATCGGCAAAACCATAGATCGTGAGGAGTTCAAGAAGATGATCGATGAATTCTATGAGCACAAGGGTCTGGACGAAAACGGTGTTGTCAAACCGGAGACGCTAAAGAGGCTGGGGCTCAAGAAAGAGCCGTCCCACCTGCTTTAATCTATCTGAGAGGAGGAAATCAATGGAGAAAGTCCTGATGATAAATTACCAGAAGTGCACGGGCTGCCGGCTGTGCGAGCTCGTGTGTTCTGTAATGCATGACGGGGTTTCTAACCCCGCACGCAGTAGAATTAAGGTGATGAAATGGGAGTCAGAAGGCCTTTATATCCCCATATCGTGTCAGCAATGTGAGGATGCCCCTTGTGTCAATGTGTGCCCGGTCAAGGCCATCTCCCGTGATGAGGATATCGGGTTCGTGAAGGTTGATTATGAGGTGTGTATCGGGTGTCGCTCGTGTGTGGCGGTGTGCCCCTTCGGCGCTATGAATTATAATATCATCGACAAGAAGGTCTTCAAATGTGACCTATGTGGTGGCGACCCCCAGTGCGTGCGGTTCTGTGAGGAAAAGGCCGTGGATTATGTTGACGCCGACAGGGTCAGTAACTTCAAAAAGAAAGATGCGGCCGAAAGATTGTCTGCCGCACAAAAGGAGGCTTCGGCCCTCCAGGCGGCCATGTGATTACTGTCACGGTACGTGATCAGGTAGCTCTTTCAATACTCCATTACTCCACTACTCCAACAACGCCAGGATCTGAGGGTTGGTTTTTGGTCTCCTTCCAGGGGGCTCCAAACAAAGCCACGTCCTCCGCGGGGGGCGTCTTTACTCTTTATCCCCCTGCAAGCATAAAGATTAAATAAATCTCATCCCCATCAGAAACAGTTTTGGCCAGTTCATCCGGGTAGGTGCTTTTCATATTTACGTATATCTCAATAATATTTAGCAATTTACGCTTTTTGTCGAACAATGCTTCCCTCATGTCAGGGTACTGCTTGACCAGGTGGTCGAGGCAATCACCGACAGTTTTTCCCCCAACCTCGACGATCTCTGATCCGTTTGTAAATTGACGATGCGTCTTATGAATGTGTATTTTGATACCCACTTCTCACTCCTTTCTCGTCAGATGGCCGCAATGCTCACACTTCAGACCTCGTAATTTATTACCAAAAAATAAGTATAACTCTTTAAAATAACACGAATTTACATAAAAATTGGACATCAGATCGGTCTGGGTTATAAGGTTCCGGGTTACCGGTTCAAGGTTAAGCGCTTCGCGCTTTTTTCCTTAAGCATTGATTCCATTGGGTTAATACCATGGGGGGCAACCTCTGAACCGTGAACCTTTTAACCCAACTCCTGGGCTGGAAA
>JAUUVE010000418.1 GCA_030589715.1 Desulfobacteraceae bacterium
AACAAAGAATTCCACTGGGATCACATCAAGTGCTAATACTATTGCCCAGCTGTACCGGCTTAACACGCTCTTCATATATTCTGGCTCAGGGCCGTGGGCTGGGCAATTTCTGTATGCGAACTCTCTACATTCTGGCAGCAGCAGACAGAAAATTCCCCGAACGTAAGGAATTCCGCCTACTTTACCAATCCCGGTCCTGGCTCCCTTCATAAGCAGGGGGCATGTGGTCGATACGCCTTTTCAACTGACTGCATGTGAAAGAGCATTTGCCAAGCAGAGTTGTCCTATTCGGTTTGATCAGGACATGAAGAGGTATGAGCCAAAGCCTAGTTTCCAATTTGCAAACCGTAAGATATAATAAACGTTTTTCCCTATTTTGGGAACGATGTCCTGAGTGAATATGCAAATGTGCAGGATTGTACTCAGAGATCCTATCAAATCTCCAAGGAAATATAGGTGGTTTCAGTCGCTGTGGTTATTGGCCATTCGGGGCCCAATGCATGTCTTGGGTGTATAGAACGAGGTTTCCATATTGTCAACAAAAAATCAATATGACAGACAGAGGCGCGCCCGATGGCTCATTTGGTAGAAAGAAAGCTGGGGGCAGGTCTTGAAATTTGGATTTGATCTTGACCCATAAGCCCATATTGTCTATAGTCCCTTTCCTTGTTTTTGATACAGAAATTAACAGGGAAACGGGCTTAGCGTTGATTACGGTAAAAATTCAAACGATTTTGAATTTCAGAAAAATTATCGGCAAAGGTGAAGTGGAGATATCCGTCCCGAGTAGGGGCACTCTAAGAGATCTACTCGAGATTATGGTGAATACCTGGGGGGATGAATTGGCATCTCGGTTGTTCGGGCCGGATAGTACCACACTCCTTCCCTATATTCGTTTAATGGTGAACGGTCGAGACATAGCCTTCCTTAAAGGGATGGAAACTGTGCTTCAAAATGGAGACGAGATCCTGATACTGCCTCCTGTTGCCGGAGGCTGAGACTGATCTGTGTTCATTATGCGCTTGATGACTATTTATCAGACCATATTGCTGTGAATTCAGGATTTGACCGGAGAGCACCTGGAAAGAAACCAAAGTCGCCGTCATCGGGACGGAAGACAGGCGAAAGTTATGTTTTAGATAAAGACTCATTGTGCAACTGATTAACATCAAAGATGGAGGTGTAAAATGTACAAAGGTGGATATACCGGGAAGGTTTTGCGGGTGAATCTTACGGAACAAAGTTCAAAGGTCGAGGAACTGCCTGAGGAGACGGCGAAGGATTTTATCGGGGGTGCAGGATTCGGGATCAAGTATCTGTTTGACGAGGTCAAAGGGGGAACGGATCCTTTGGGACCTGACAACAAACTGATTTTTGCCTCCGGTCCCTTTTCCGGGACCACCATTCCCTGCGCCAGCCGGATGGCCGTTACCGCCAAATCACCTCTTACGGGGGCGGTGGGTATGGCGCTGACAGGCGGGTATTTTCCCGTTGAACTGAAATTTGCGGGTTACGATGCCCTGATCATTGAGGGCAAGGCGGAGACGCCCACCTATGTCTGGATCAAGGACGGGGAGGTCAAGTTTCGCAGCGCAAAGAAGCTATGGGGAATGAAAACCACGGACACCCAGCAAATCATCAAGAACGAGTTGCATGACCAGAATATAAGGATTGCCTGTATCGGTCCGGCCGGAGAGAACCAGATCAAAATAGCGTCCATCATTAACGAATGGAGGGCCGTAGGACGCAAAGGTCTGGGTGCGGTCATGGGATCCAAGAATCTCAAGGCGATTGCCATCCGGGGAAGCGGAGAGGTACCCGTAGCCGACAAAGATAAACTAAAGACCGCCAGAGGCGAAATGACCAAGGCTATGAAGGAAAGCCCTGTGCTATATCCTAATTTTTCGAAAATCGGAACCCCTATGGTGGTAGACCATACCTGTGCCATTGGTATCTTCCCGACCAAGAACTTTACGGCCACGGGGGAGTATAATCCGGTGGACAAAATCGGGGTCGAGGTCCAAATGACGCGCAATGTGGGCTCGGAAGCCTGCTATGGATGCCCGGTGGGATGCAGCCAGCTAAAGCTGGCAAAGACAGGGCCCTATGCAGGGATACTTACCGAGGGACCAGAGTTTGAGACCATGTATGCTTATGGTGGCGTAACAGGGGTTGAAAACATAGACGCTATCATTGCCGCGGACCGTCTGGCCGACGAACTGGGGTTTGACACGCTTTCTTCCGGAGTTACGATCGCCTTTGCCATGGAGCTCTATGAGAAGGGTATCCTGAGCAAGGAGGATACTGGGGGGCTGGAGCTTAACTTCGGCAACCATGAGGCAATGAACACGATCCTCAAGCTGATGGCCTATCGTGAAGGGATCGGTGATTTGCTTGCCGACGGGTCTAAGGCCGCGGCGGAGAGAATCGGGAAAGGCTCGGAAAAGTACGCCATGCACGTTAAGGGTTTGGAACTTCCCGCTTATGATGTGCGAGGGGCCAAGGCCCACGGGCTAAACTATGCGACTTCCTTTACCGGCGCCGACCACTGCAGGGGCTACGCCTTTCAAGAGATCTTTGGAATCCCCGTCCCCCATGAAGTGGACAGGTTTACTGCTGAAGGGAAAGGCAAGCTCACCAAGTGGAACCAGGACATTCGCACGGCAACCAC
>JAUUVE010000106.1 GCA_030589715.1 Desulfobacteraceae bacterium
CCTGGATGGCCATCCCGTAAGGAAGTATGCCCATAACTGTATCTCACCCTCTCGCAGGGGATTTGCTTAACAACTAGCCGTTTCAACAGTTTTTTGTTGTCAGGGCTCATTTTTGGGCTTAACATAAGGTAAATATTCTCGTGGGGTGAAACCGCCCCAACCATCTGGGTTTTGAGGTTTCAATATGCCCGACCTTGGATCCTTGAACCTCCCGGATCAGACGATAATAGGAGTATAAGAGGCGCAGCATGAATTCCAGAGGGAAATCTGTGAAACTCGCTTTGGTCATCCTGTCTATCTCGCTTGCATTTTTTCTGGGAGGTGGCTGCTCGAATGAAGAACAGTATGAGGCCAAGAGGGCCAAAAGGGTTGTGCGGATCAAGACGCCTCCGCTAAAAAAGGATTCGGCACTGGAAAGCGAGGCGGGTGAATCAGAGAAAAAGGCGTCTTTGAAGGATGTTCGAGCCCCCTCTGCCGTAAAAACGGAGACAAGCCCACCCCAGAAGGAACGGCCTGAACCGGGGAAGGCCGAGAAAGTCGGGGCATACCGTTACAAGGTACAAGGAGGGGATACCCTTTTCAAAATTGCAGGGCGCAAGGAAGTATATAATGACCCCATGAAATGGCCCAGCCTCTTTCGTCTCAACATGGATAAACTTGACCAAATGAAGGCGGGGGAGGGCCTTCAGCACAAGGAACTCGCCAAAGGCCTTGAGTTGAGGTTTATTGCTCCATCTGAGGCCGCTGAAAACCTGGATAAACTGGGGCGGAAACCCTGGGTGATCAATGTCATGTCCGTCCAGAGCCCAAGGCGGATAGGGCCGGCCGTAATTGCCCTTATGAAAAAGGGATATCGTGTATACCTTACCAAGGCCAGGGTAAAAGGAAAGGATTGGGTAAGAGTCCGCGTGGGCTTTTTCAAGGACAGCTCTGAGGCTGATGCGGTGCGGAAAGAGATCATGCCCATGGTAAATGATGCCTGGCTTGGCAAGATAGGCAATAGGGAGTTAGAGAAGTTTGGGGGGTACTGAGTTTGACCCATAAGACGAAAGGTAAAGGATGAAGGGTAAGAAGGTCATTGTCGGTGTCAGCGGGGGAATTGCGGCCTATAAGGTGGCGGAACTGGTCAGGCTTCTTGTGAAGGCAGATGTCCACACCAGGGTGGCCATGACGTCAAATGCCACCCGGTTTGTAGGCCCCCTCACCTTTGAGGCCCTTTCTGGAAACAGGGTCATCTGGGACATGTTCGATCAGGAGGGGACCTCCATGGACCATATCACCTGGGGCCAGGAGACGGACCTGATAATCATTGCGCCGGCCACGGCCAATCTTATTGCCAAGCTGGCACATGGCATCGGCGATGACTTTGTGTCCACCATGGTGCTGGCGGCCACAGCCAGGATACTGGTTTGTCCCTCGATGAATAGCCAGATGTTTATAAACCCTTCTGTTCAGGACAACCTGAGGCTGCTCAGGGAGCGGGCAATTACCGTAATGGAACCCGGGGAAGGGCCACTGGCCTGTCACACCGAGGGCCCTGGAAGGCTTCCGGAGCCGGAGGAGATTATGGAACTGGCCCGGATCCTGATGACCCCCCAGGACCTCTCCGGGTTGAAGGTCCTTGTGACTGCCGGTCCGACCGTAGAGCCCATAGACCCGGTTAGATATATTACCAACAGGTCTACGGGGAAGATGGGGTATGCCATAGCCAGGGCTGCAAGTCAAAGGGGGGCATCGGTAGTCCTTGTGAGCGGGCCTACATCACTGAAGCCACCATTTGGAGTTGCCTTCTGCGGGGTAAAGACGGCGGAGGAGATGAGAGAAGCGGTTTTTGAAAATCGTTCCGAATGTGATATGGTTATAAAAGCCGCGGCGGTATCTGATTATAGACCACGGCAAAGTGCACAACAAAAGATAAAGAAGGGCGGGGATACCGTGTCACTTGAAATGGTGAAGACACCTGATATCCTTGCAGAACTGGGGGCCACCAAGAAGGAATCCCCTTGTATCCTGGTTGGATTTGCAGCAGAGACAGAGGATCTGCTTGCCAATGCCGAAGAAAAATTAAGATCTAAGGGCCTTGATATGATCGTTGCCAATGATGTCTCAATGGATGATGCCGGGTTTGAGGCCGACACCAATAGAGTCAAGATGATTTATGGAGATGGGCAGGTGGAAGATTCACCACTGATGACAAAGGATGAAGTGGCCCATTTGATCCTGGACAGGGTGAAAGTAGTTCTGGAAGGTGGTGCGTCTTGAAGGTGGAAGCGGAGATTAGAGAGATTTTTGGCCATTTAGGAAAACTGATTGTGGCCCATAGGGAGATGGGACTGGAGCCACCACCTCTTTCGGATGAAACACTGAATTATCTTGGGGTCGCGGAATCCGGGATCAACGCCCCCAGAGCCAAAGGGGCCAAAGGGCCTTACTCCCCCGGTGGCACTCCCGACCGAGGGGATCAGCCAGATAGCCTAGAGGTGTTGAGGGCCTCCATTGGGGAGTGCCGGCGATGCAAACTCCACGGGAACAGGACCCGGGTGGTCTTTGGGGAGGGTTCTCCTCAGGCCGAACTGGTCTTTGTGGGGGAAGGTCCGGGGCAGGAAGAGGATTTGGCAGGGCGGCCCTTTGTGGGTGAGGCCGGGAGGCTTTTGACCAAAATCATCGAGAATGGCATTAGACTGGCCAGGAAAGAGGTCTATATCTGCAATGTGGTGAAGTGTCGCCCGCCCGGAAACCGCGACCCTGAGAGAGATGAGATTGAGGCCTGCACCCCCTTTTTGGAGAAACAGCTCCATATTATCGGGCCCAGGGTTATTTGTTCGCTCGGCCGGGTAGCCGCCCAGTGCCTCATTGGCCCTGAGTTCAAAATCACCAAGGAGAGGGGGACCTGGCATACCTATAAGGAGATCCCACTCATGCCCACCTACCATCCAGCCTATCTCTTGAGGTATCCGTCCGCAAAACGACAGGTCTGGGAGGATATACAGAAGGTCATGGTCCATTTGGACCTGGAGGTAAAGAAAAATGGCTAGGACACAAACCAACATTTTTTTCCGGGTCGTATTAATAGGGTTCGTTGCCTCTGCAATTCTGATCCCCGGGGCACCTGCGGCTGTCCTGGCCGGCAATGAAGTCATGATTATTGAGCTTGAAGGCCCTATCAATCCTGGAACTGCCCTGTACGTGAAAAGGGGCCTTGAGGAGGCAAAGAATCAAGGGGCAGCACTCTGCATATTACGCCTTGATACCCCCGGTGGGCTTGCATCCTCCATGCGCACAATCGTCAAGGCCATACTAAATTCACCGGTCCCTGTGGTCGTGTATGTGGGTCCCAGGGGGGCCGGGGCTGCCTCAGCAGGGGTTCTGGTCACGGTTGCGGGTCATATTGCTGCCATGGCACCGGGCACTAACATCGGGGCGGCCCATCCAGTGACAGCGGGGGGCAAGGACATTGGGAAGACCATGTCCAAAAAGGTAGTGAATGATATGGCCGCTTACGCCCGCGGGATTGCTGAAGACAAGGGCAGAAACGGGGAGTGGGTGGAGAAGGCGATCCGCGAGAGTGTCTCCATAACCGCGGATGAAGCGGTGGAGAAGAATGTGGTTGATCTGGTGGCAAAAGACATAGACCAGCTCATACAAGACCTGGATGGAAGAGAGGTCACTCTGCCGGGAGGTAAGATCACCCTCAGGACCGCAGAGCTCAAAAAGAGATATTACCTACCCGGCTTCCGCGACAGGGTGCTAAAGACTATAAGCGACCCGAACATCGCCTATATCCTGATGATGATCGGACTTGCCGGGCTGTACTTTGAGATGTCCCACCCTGGGGCAATCTTCCCGGGTGTAATAGGGGGCATATCTCTCATTCTCGCCTTTTTTGCGTTCCAGACCCTCCCGGTCAACTATGCCGGTGTGCTACTGATTGCCCTGGCTATCATATTCTTTATAGCCGAGGTCAAGGTGGCCAGCTATGGAGTCCTCTCCATAGGGGGTTTGGTATCCCTGACCCTTGGGTCTATCATGCTATTTGAGGATGTGGGGGTTTCCCTAAAATTGATGCTGCCAACCATCCTCCTGGTGGGGGGTTTTTTTGTTGTTGTCGCGGGACTGGCATTTAGGGCCTTTCGCACAAGGCCCAGGCTGGGAACCGATGGACTCTTGGGGGAGTCGGGTGTGGTGAGAGAGCTGATTGATCCTGAAGGCCTGATCTTTGTTCACGGTGAGTACTGGCGGGCAAAGGCAGGGGAAAGGCTTGAGCCAGGAGAGAAGGTGGTGGTTACGGCTGTGGAGGGTTTGATGTTAGAGGTAAGGAAGACCGGTAATCAGGAAACTTAGACAAGGAGGGACAAGATGTTCTACATTCTGGCAATAGTGCTGATTGTGTTTTTTCTCGCATCAGCCATCAAGATCCTCAAGGAGTACGAACGTGGTGTGATTTTCCGTCTTGGCCGTGTAATAGACGCCAAGGGCCCCGGGCTGATTATCCTCATCCCGATCGTAGATAAGATGGTCAAGGTGAGTCTGCGTCTGGTGGCCATGGATGTACCATCCCAGGATGTAATTACCCGGGATAACGTCTCGGTCAAGGTGAATGCAGTGGTCTACTTCCGGGTCATGGATTCTACCAAGGCAACCATTGAGGTGGAGAATTACCTCTTTGCCACATCGCAACTGGCGCAGACTACCTTGCGGAGCGTTTGCGGGCAGGTTGAACTTGACGAGCTACTGGCGGAGAGGGATAAGATCAACACCCAGTTGCAGGGTATCCTGGACAAGCACACCGACCCGTGGGGTATAAAGGTTGCCACTGTTGAGGTCAAACATATTGATCTTCCACAGGAGATGCAGCGGGCCATGGCCAGACAGGCAGAGGCCGAGAGGGAACGAAGGGCCAAAGTCATAAATGCGGAAGGTGAATACCAGGCCGCCAACAGGCTGGTCCAGGCTGCCGGTATCATCAGTAAGCATCCCGAGGCCTTGCAGCTGAGGTACCTTCAGACCATGAGGGAGATATCCTCTGAGAGTAATTCAACGACGTTCTTCCCGTTGCCCATAGATCTCTTAACCCCATTTATAAGGAATATTGCCCAGCCACAAGACTCAACAGAAAAAAAGGAGTAGGGGAAATTGACCATGGAAGAGGAGACCAAAAAGGAAAAAAAACAGGCTAGTGAAAAGCCCTTGGATAAGATGACAGCCATAGAACTGAGGGAGATAGCCCGAGAGATCCCGGGAGTTACCGGGGTCCACGCCATGAAAAAAGATAAGCTGCTGGCTGTTGTCAAGGAACACAGAGGCATAAAAGACGAAGGGCCCGTTAAGAAGGAGAAAAAGAAGCTAGCCAAGGCCATGCCGGACGTAAAGGGATTGAAGGGAAAGATCACGCAGCTTAGGCAAGAGAAAGAGGTGGCGCGGGGGCAAATGGACAGAAAAAGGGTCGATATGCTGCGCCGTCGTATAAGTCGATTGAAGAGACAGACCAGGAAGGCCGCTCAAGCCTGAGACATTTTCCGCTCTTGCGCAGGTCTCTGGGAGTTTTGGTCCCCGGGGCCTGCTTTTGTTTTGTGATGCCTCCGACAAACTCCAAGAAGGCAGTGAACACTCATCTTGTCCAAACAGTAGCCATTATCCCTGCTGCCGGGTCAGGAACCCGTATGGAAAGCGATCGGGCCAAGCAGTTCCTGGACCTTGATGGTGTGCCACTCTTGGCCGTGACGCTTAAACCTTTTCAGTCTTGCCCTGACGTCCATGCGATCATCCTGGTGGTGCCTTCAGCGGATGTGGATTTATGCCGGAAGGAGATCGTAGAGAGATTTAAACTGGACAAGGTCACGAAAGTGGTCCCGGGCGGAAAGAGGCGTCAAGACTCGGTCAGACTGGGCCTTGAGGCCACAGAGGGAGGGTATGGTCTAGTCCTGATCCATGACGGTGTCCGCCCGATGATCGGTGAGGAGCTTATCGAACGAATCGTTGCCGAAGCAAGGACCAATCGAGCGGTAATCACGGCACTCCCTGTAAAAGAAACCATCAAGGAGGTCAACAACCATCGAGAGGTTATCAAGACATACGACCGACAGCGGGTATGGCTGGTTCAGACCCCTCAAGTCTTTCGATATAAGGATATACTAGCGGCGCACCAAGAGGCCCTCCGCGAGGAGTGGGAAGAGGCCTCGGATGACTCCCTTCTCGTAGAAAGAATGGGGATCTCGGTTAAGGTGGTTGAGGGTTCGGAGAAGAATATCAAGGTGACCACTCCCCATGACCTCGAAGTGGCCAGATTCTTGTTGAACCATGGCTAAATATTTGGTGGAGAGCTATTGTTGATTGGACGACAATGATCCTGAAGATAGGCACAAGGGGTAGCAAACTGGCCCTGGCACAGAGCCATTGGGTCAAGGAAAAGATAGAAGGGGAACACTCCCATATCCGGGTTGAACTGGTAAGAATCAAGACGACCGGCGACAAGATCCTTGATTCGCCATTGAGCGAGATCGGTGGAAAGGGTTTGTTCGTGAAGGAGATCCAAGATGCCCTCCTTGAAAAACGTATCCACGTGGCTGTCCACAGCATGAAGGATGTCCCGGCGGAATTGCCGGGACCCCTTACCGTTTTTGTCTTTCCTGAACGGGAAGACCCCCATGATGCGCTTCTTTCCAGGGACAATCTGACCCTGGATAGGCTCCCCCGGGGCTCGAAGGTGGGCACCAGTAGCCTGAGACGGAAGGTCCAGCTGCTGTATCTTCGCCCTGATCTCGAGCTAGTGCCCCTGAGAGGAAACGTTGATACACGCCTTCGTAAACTGGAATCCGGGGAATTTCAGGCGATTATTTTGGCCATGGCGGGGCTGAAGCGCCTCGGGCTCGCCTCACGGATAGACGAAAG
>JAUUVE010000063.1 GCA_030589715.1 Desulfobacteraceae bacterium
GGGCCGTCTATCTTGTTGGCCGCCAGGAAGATCTTTTTTTGGCTCCTTCGCAGTATGCGGGCCATCTCTTCATCTCCAGGGGTTACCCCCTGTCGGGCATCCACCATAAAGATTATCCTGTCGGCCTCACTTATGGCTGCTTCCACCTGGTCTCTCACCTTTTCTGACAGGGTATCCTGGGCCATGTCATCAAAGCCCCCTGTATCCACCAGCGTCAGGAGGAGCCCTTCATAATTGATCGAGGCATAAAGCCGATCCCTGGTGATCCCGGGGCGGTCGTCAACCAGGGCAGCCCTTGATCTTGAAAGCCGATTGAAGAGTGTGGATTTCCCAACATTGGGTCTTCCAACTATGGCTATTAGAGGCTCCATGGTATGGTTCGGGGTAGCAGGTTGCTGTCAGTGTTTTTTGCCAAGGGTCAAGCTGATTCAAGTTTAACTAAAGGGTAGAAAAAAGGGGTGCTTTTCCTATAGATAGGGTTTGACCCAAGACCTTATAAAGAATGGAGAAGCACTCATGAAAGTTGAAGTTAGTGTACCAGAAGTTGTAAGTATTTTCAAGGAGATCCAGAACCAACCCGAGAAGATTTTTGAGATGATTCCAACAGATATCACGGAGAGCGTCGGAGAATATCTGTCCCAACTGATGGACTTGGAACCGACTCATTTTCTTGGTCGGGAACGCTACGAAAGAGTTGAGGGAGAGACGAATCATCGAAATGGCTCCTATGCTCGTGGTTTCACCCTGAAAGGGCTTGGGAAAATTGATGTAGAGGTCCCGAGAGATAGAGATGGAGATTTCAGGACACAGGTCATTCCTCGCGGCAAACAGTACGAGAGGGAACTTCGGGAAGATTTAAGCATGATGTTTTTGACCGGTGTGAGCACCCGTAGCCTTTCCATGATATCTAAGCGCTTGATAGGACAAAAAATATCTCCCACAGAGGTGAGTAATGCCAACAAAGAGCTGATCGATGCGGTGGAAAAATGGAGGGAGCGGGATCTATCCGATGAGCCGATCAAATATATTTTTTTACGGTGTTAACTTTGATATGCGCATGGATGGTAGCATAGAAAAAGTCCCCGTCATGGTGGCCATAGGGGTTTAGGAAAAGTGTGTAAGAATCTGCCTCTTCTTAAAAAAATTGGCGGAGCAGAATTTTACACAAAAAACTTGACGGTACCACTTTGCGTGAGAATTCTGAAAGTGGCCCAACCAAACATCATCTCAACCTATTAGAGGCGAGAATAACGGGCTTGTGGCCCTACTATCCTCTTTCCGTTTGTAGGTGTAATTCCTGCTCCACCCTTTCCAGGATGTCACCTTCTTCCTCACTTTGGCCTTGAAAGAATGCCAACACCCTCTTTATGGAGCCCCCCTTTTTCCTCAGCACCGCCTCAAAGAAATGGAAATGTCGATGGTAGAGCCCAACAGACATGAGATAGGCATTGTTTAATCCCCCGCTCCCAAAATGGATGAAGCGACGGGTCTTTAAGATCCCAGCGACCCGCCTGAACTCCACAGTTGCCTCAAAGAAGATCTTCTCCCTTTCAGCCAGCTTCTCCTGATAGCCTATGGGGGAACTGTAAAGCAGCTCCAGCCTATCAAATAGGGAGGCCAGAAAGCTGGAAAAGACGCCTTCGTCCTCCAGGGACTCCTTTGCCTCGATGGTCAAGGGATTGGTGGGACCGTAGGTTCTTTCCAGAAAAAGCACCGCCCCCACCTTACCCACCAGGACCGCAAGCCCCTCGTTGAACTCCCCCTGCCCCTTCACATACAGGGTGGTGTGTGTCATTTCGTGTAGGATGGTCTCCACCAAGCCCACAGTAGACCCATCTATCAGATTCAGGGTCACAGGGTCTTTGAACCATCCCAGGGTGCTGTAAGCATCGGCCATGCCCATCGTCACGTCGAGCCCCCCTTTGAGCAGGTCTGCTTCCTCTGCCTCGGCACTCTCCCTGTCAAAGAACCCCAAATAGGGCATGTCTCCTACCACCGGGAACCACCAGGTTTTCCGGGTCAGGCGATCTTTGGGTGAGGCGGATACGGTGTAGATGGGCCGTTGGCGGGACTTCAAAAATACGGTTTGGTAGTTATCGGTCTTTTTTAGCCCCAACTCCTTCTCACCAAAATTCTTGATCAGGGGAACAAGGAGGAGACGTTCCTTCTGGAGGGGGGCGAGAGAATCGCCTTCCAACGCCTCTTTTAACGGAATCGAACCGGAGATGAGGCGAAACTGCCCCGCTGCGGCATGGAAAAGGTAGGTCAGCTTACAGCCCGAGCAAAAAACGATCAGGGCTAGGGTAACTCCAATGATCCTTTTCCTTGCCTTCAATCCTCGACCCAGGTTGTTCATATAACGAAGGCTATCTCTCTTCCCAGAGCACTTACCAATGGAAGGGCATACCGTTTGTGATGTTCATAATAGGTTTAAGGGTCAAGATCTTTTCGGGCAAAGTCCCTTTAGCGTCTCCCATAGCTCGTCCACCTGTTTGCGGGTTTCTTCCAGTGTCTTGTCATTGTGAATCACAATATCAGCATAACCCACCTTTTCGTCTATGGGCAACTGGGCCTTCAGGATATTGGCTGCCTCCTCCTTGGTGATCCCGTCCCTTTCAGCCAGACGCTCTATCTGCATTTCCGGAGGGATATAGACAAGGAGTACCCTGTGGAAGATATACTGAAGGTTCAGCTCGATCAGCAACGGCACTGCCACCTGAATAATCGATCCGGGGGCCCTATCCGCTATCTCATTTACATGTCTTGACATCTCCCCCATGATGCGCGGGTGGGTAAAACCTTCAAGCCTCTTTCTCTTTTCAGGATCGGAGAAGACAATTCCCGATAGCTTCTTCCGGTCGATATACCCATCTTGCTGGAGTACCTGCTTGCCGAAATATTCCACGATCTCTTCAAAGGCGGGCCTTCCAGGCTCCACAACCTGCCTTGCGATAATGTCAAGGTCAACAATGGGCGCCCCCAGCTCCTCCAACATGTTGGCCACGGTGCTCTTTCCGCTGGCAATCCCCCCTGTGACCCCAAGGAGCAACCGGTCGCCCTTTCCTCGAATGGTCTCCAATTGATGCAACCCGCCGTAAGACATGGGAAAGGCAGAGGCGAGATCCTGCTCAGCACCCGCATAGCTGATGGGGTAGCGGATGCCTCTCCGATAAAGCGCTTCCATTCCCCTCAGGGCCTTTTCCATCATTTCTGCCGGAATGGCAATAACCAGGTCCTCGTCCTGGGCATGTCCGTAGCGCCGTTCTCCGTAACACGGAATAGTCAGGGAAGGCTTGCGGGTCAGGTAACACCTGGCAATGGCATCAGAGCAGGATGACTCCCCCACGCAAAAAAATTGCATTACCTCATAGTCTTCAAACTGTAGCGAGTTTATCAGGAGCATCATCTGGGCGGGATTGGCGTATATAAGGACAATGTCCGGGTCAAAGGGGTTGTAGGCAAGGGGGGCCATAGCAACGGCCTCGTATTTGCCCAGGGGCAACCGGGGGATAGAGGCCTCATATTTTCTGCCATCCTCCTTTGTCTTGACCCAGACAATACTTCGAAATGTGCCATCCTTGTTCAGCTCGGGTATATCTGTAAGGCCAATGATGGAAGGGCAGGTGGGATTCATGAAATCACCCAGATCCACTCCTATGGTCCAGTCGAAGTTCCTGACGAGGGTTATCAATTGACAGAGGGTGGCCTTGTGCTTGGGCTTGCGCATAAAGGGAATCTTCTCCAGTTCCTCCCTCTTCTCTAACATCTTAAAGGCAACAGGAAAGGACTTGAGCCTCATCAAAAGCTCCATCCTCCTGATGATTTTCTCCCAGTCGTGCTGCTTTTTCATTTTCCCATCTCCGATTCCTGCCTCTCCCTTCTGAAGGCAATAGGTGAATATTGGCCGCTCTTCAATTCCTCGATCAGATCCTTTCCATCCTTGATGGCAGCCGAAAACCGTGTTGCGTATAAGCCTACCTCCGACACCTCATGTGCATCGCTTCCCCCTGTGACTGGAAGCCCTAGACCCGCGGCGACCTCTCTTGCAAAGCTGTTTTCCCTGTCCGTGACCTTGCTGTTAAGCACTTCTACGGCATCCACACATTTAAAAAGGGGCCTTTCCATGGCCTTTTCAGGGGTGAGCCCAAGATCACCCACACCAAAGGTGAGAAAGCCCCTGAAGGGATGCACCACAATAATGAAACCTTCGGCGCTCAGGACCTCTTTTCTAAGATCCTCCAGCCTTATGATCCCCTGGATATCCCTTTCCAGACCAAAGACCACCATGTCCCCCTGCTCTGTGGTGATCTCGTTACCTCTTAATATGAGGAATCCATGCCTCTGCCCCAAATCCTCCACAACTCCTGCATCCCACAGATAATTGTGATCGGTGAGACAGATGCCGTCGAGGCCAATCCGCTTGGCCTCTTCAATGAGCCCTTCTACGGATGCAGCACTGCAGGGAGAGGCGGGGTGGGTATGGGCATGGAGGTCTATGACCGTGCCCCCGGATATCTGTTCCTTTTCTCTGACTGTCTCAAAAGCCTTTTCCTTCTTTACATGTGGGGCCGGCTTTTCATCAACTGGGCTGCGACTGCCAGTTGATGCCGGGGCCTTTAGATTGCCTTTCAGGAAATCGTCAAACCTCAGGCCCTCATTCTTGGCCTTTTCATCCTCCCATCTGGCGATCATGGCCGCCTCCTTTGCCGCATAGCAGCACTCGGTCAGGAGATTGGCATAATGGCGGCATGACTTTCGACCGATGACCTTTCGGACCTTTTCGGAAAACCCCTCTTCTTCGATCCTGAAACCCACGGCCTCCTGAAGAAACCCGGTGGACCTGGGGCACTCCGGAGTAGTCCAGCGGTTCCATTTCCCATCAATGGCCAGGATCTCCAGATCCGGGATCTTTATGGTGACATCCATCTCAAGGCTGTATATGTCATCGTCCAGGACACCGTGAACCGCCAGGGTCTCGATATCTTTCTGGAAAATGCTCACCAGTTTGTTTCGTTCGTACTTTAGCATATTCTTTCAACTCCCCAGATACAGGTCTACCGGGCGGGCGGCTCAATCCCTTCCACAAGAAAACTCCCTGGGGCAAAGGCAGCACAGCGGTTGTAGAGCCTGATATTCTCTCTGACCATATTGCCGTAAAACGCCTTGGCCTCGTCTTTGTCTTCAGGTCTGGGTGTCTTGAGCAGTATGTCCTTGGTAAAGGACAATATGACCCCGTGACAGCACTCCTCCACCATAAAGGCCAGTTGTTTACAATCTGTCTCTTCTCCAACAAGACCTTTGATGATCTTGAGGACACCGGGTCCGATGCGCACACCAACCACCTTTTCAAGCGAAAGATCAGATCCCTGACATTCCTCCTGGTAGGTTCGGCGGACCTCCCCTCGGGCGCTGGTTATCTCCAGGTCCGGCAGTTTTACCATGATCTCAACAAAGGCATCTGTCAGGGTGTCCTGAAGACGACAGGAAGATCGCATGGTCTGATCATCTATCTGTTCAACACTGGTGCAGCGGTTTCTTGAATATTGGAGGATCTTAGGCATGACTTAATGCTCCCTTTTTCTTTAGTATCAAGATCCGATATTTCTTCTCCTATTCCTAATGCGTTGACCGAGGTCTTGTCAAGATAGAGGATATGGGGAGTGGTACTTCAGCATCACGAGCGGTTTGGCGGCTCCGGTTACCCTTCGGACCTGTCAGGAGAAGAGATTCTCACCAAAGCTAAGGTACTGGGAGTTGCCGATGTTGTGTATGCCTGTCTGGGGCTTTTTTAGGAAAAGGGCTTTGAGTTTGAGGGGCCCTATAAGCAGGGTTGGGAATGGTGCAAAGTATAGAACTTGGCAGATAAGGTCGCGACCGTCTCCTTTGGTGGCAGAAATTATGCTAGTCGGTCTTCCTCTTGTATAAAGTCAAAATGTTCTCCGCTCCTTGCCTCCGGTACCGAATCTCGTCAACCATCTTGTGTGCAAGGAAGAGCCCCAGGCCTCCCACTTTCCTCTCTTCGAGGCCAAGAGACAGATCCGGTTCATCCACCTCGAACGGGTTAAATGGAACACCGGTATCGATTATCTGAACAAGCAAGGCACCATCTTCATCGGAATCGCAAATAACTCTGATATCTCCCTTTTCTTCCGGATAGGCGTAGCTGATAATATTGGTCAGTATTTCATTGGCGGCCAATTCGATCTGGTGGCATTTCCTTTTATCGAAGCCCTTTTGAGAGGCATAATCAAGGATGAAACTCTTTAGCCCATGGAGGTATTCTAGATCTGCAGGAAGCCTTAGCTGGTCTCGTTTTGGAGTTGACAAGTCCTACTGCCCCTCCATTGCCTCTTCTAGCGAACCGCAGATCTCAAAGATGGTGCTAAACCCGGAGACCTCAAACACCTCTTTCACCACATCCTGAAGCCCGCATAATACCAGTTCACCCTCTTTTCTCTTCAGTTTCTTGGCCAGGGTCAGCATACTGCGCAGTCCCGCACTGCTGATATAGTCGAGCCCCGAAAGATCAAGAACAAGGCTAGTCTCTCCCCTATCTATCTGCTCCTCTACTTGAGTATCAAAAGCGGGCGCTGAAATGGCGTCCATCCTCCCTATCACAGATACCACCAATACCTTTTCTTCTTTCCTGATGTTGACTTCCATATCATCTTACCCCCATCTTCCTTTTTCGCACCCTATCCTTTATCCTGTTTATGTGACCCCTTCCCATCCCCTTGACCTCACAGCCCAACTCAAAATAGCGCTCTATCCTGGTATCATCCAGTATCCCAAAGCAGTCCACGACCGCCAGGGGTGCTCCCGCCATCCTTACCACATCATCCGGTTCAAGTTCCAGATAGGGCTGGTGCCGGACCGCAAGGATCACCGCATCGGAGCCTTTGAGGGCCTCCTCCAGGTCTGGCGTCATGGAAAACTCACTGAGATGTTCCTGGTTTCTAAAAAAGCGCGACCAGCTCTTCCCCACCGCCGGATAGGAATCCTGTTTTTCTAGCTCCCACCAGTGCTGGACATAGGGGTCATGGGCCTTGATATCGGCCCCCATCTCGGTCAGTTTCCGGACAATAATCTCTGAACCGCTGTAACGGGTATCCCCCACGTCCTCACGGTAGGAGGCCCCCAGCAAGGTGATCTGTGAGGCCGCCACGATCCGCCCCATGTTCCTGAGGGCATCTCTTACGAGCTGGGCTGCATGCAGGCCCCTTGTATCATTAATATTGATGGCCTGAGGGGTAATTTGGAAGATGTCCTTTTCAAACCCCATCAGATGCGTGTAGGCCCAGAGGCCAAGCCCCCCGTCCTTTGGCAGGCAATAGCCCCCTATTCCAGGGCCGGGAAACAAGATATTATCATGGGTGGGCCTGACCCTAATGGCCTCTATTACTTTGATGATGTCAACACCGTTGGTCTCCGCAAACAGACTCCACTCATTTAGAAGGGCCAGGATGGTGGCCCTGTAACTGTTCTCCACTATCTTGCAGGTCTCGCTCTCAATCGGTCTTTCAAGGACAGTTAAGGGGTATTCCTCCACATTGATGATATCGGACAAAAACCCTGTGACCCTCTCCCTGCTTTCCCGGTCTGTGCCGCTACAGACCCGCCAGAAATCCCTGACAGACCGCACATAATCCCTTCCCGGCATCACCCTCTCGAAGCTATGTGCCAGAAGCGGTTCCTTTGCTATGCCGCGGGCCTTGAACGCCTTCTTGATCAGGGGATAGGCCACATACTCAGTGGTCCCTGGAGGCACTGTGGTCTCTATTAGTACCAGGCACTCGGGTGAAATCTTTTCTCCGATTGTCACAAAGCTCTTTTCCAAGGCCCCTATCTCTGCATAACCGCTCCTGAGATTACCCAGTTCCTCTTTGACAAAATCGCACTGCACATCTACGACTACCACGTCTGCCAGCCTTAGTGCATCATAGGTGAAGGTGGCAGTAAAGGTCTCTTTCTCTACCACACAGCGCTCAATCATGGGGGCTACTTCAGGGTCCTCTGCCTTGATAGGTGAGATGCCACGGTTGAGCAGGGGGATCTTCCAGAAGCTTCTGGTGCTCGGCCTCTGCATCCCAATGACGAATTTGTTGGGATTGCCCGTCTTCTTATCCACCGAATCGGCCACCACAGCGGCCATAACAGCGCCCACAAATCCCAGCCCCATGACCACGACAATCTCAAGGCCCTGTTCGCGCCGGGACTCGACAATTTCCTCAAGCCTGGCAAATTCTTTTTCGTAATCTTCCTCTCCGGGGATCTTGAATCTCTCCCCATCCGGACTAATTGAGAATTCCATCAGATCAGCAGCCTCCCTCAAAAAGACCTACATCTCCATGCCGGGACTGTGAGTCCAGCATTCCACGGGCATAAGACAATGGCAAATTAATGGAAAGGCCTGAGGATGTCAAGCGGCAGGCACTGTAAGTATTTGGGATTGCGGGTGTGGGCCCTTCTATTCTGAAAGAGTTTTCTTTGCAAGGTGGCGGCCGGTGTCTGTAAGAAAAGAGTCCTCCATGGGCTGGGCCACTTCTCCCTGGGATGCGGGGGCCTCCTTTAGTCTTTCTTCCAGATCTGCGAACAGATTCACATCATGGACTGACTTGAAATTGACGGTCTCATCCGGTCTTGGATGATCCAGACGGCCGATGAGGTCGCATACCTCTTCCACCAACTCCTCCCTGGCATCCAGTCTTTTCAGGATGTCACGGGCCAAATCCGCCCCCAACCCATGGAGATAGGCTGCCGTTATGATAGGACCCAGGTCGCCGCCCTCTTCCCTTCCAATCTGTTCCGCATACC
>JAUUVE010000145.1 GCA_030589715.1 Desulfobacteraceae bacterium
AAATTCGGGAGAAATAATGGGATTTCTGGAGTGGGGTTCGGGTGTTTCTTGAAGGCGCTCTCTCAAAGTGAATTTACCTCTCACTTCCGCAGTGGTTGATATTTGGGGTTTTCTCCTCATCAATCCTATTGGCTTCTCCAGGGTTTCCCAAAAACTCCAAAAATCAGCCACGCTACGACTACTGGTTTCGACCGCGCCGCAAAGAAACGGCTGAACCCCACGGTGCCCGAGATTATTGAGAACATACAAATAATGTATGGAGCGGTTACACCATGAAGGGAAAGATGTTTGACCTTGAGGGACAGACTGCTATCGTCACGGGGGCCGGCAGGGGTATCGGAAAGGCGATTGCACTGGGTCTTGCGGAGGCAGGGGCCGATGTGGGGCTGGTATCGAGAACCTTATCGGAACTGGAGGCAGTAGCCGAGCAGATCGAGGCCTTGGGACGGCGGGCAGGTGCCGTGGCAGCGGACCTTACCGAGACGGATCGGATTGAGCCTTTTGTGGAGGAATTAAGGGAGGAACTGGGAGGGGTCGATATCCTTGTCAATAACGCTGGAATGAATATACCTCAGGAAGCATTAGACGTGACGGTAGAGGCATGGGATCAGATCATGGATATCAACCTGAAGGCGAGTTTTTTCCTTTCGCAGGCAGTTGGCAGGGTTATGATAGGTCAAGGACGGGGGGGCAGGATTATCAATATCTCCTCTCAGACTGGCTCGGTTGCACTGCTTAAGCGTGCGGCATACTGTGCCAGCAAGGCGGGGCTCAACCTGGTGACCAAGGTCCTGGCGCTGGAGTGGGCCTCCCACGGAATACTGGTCAACGCCGTGGCGCCGACGTTCATCGAGACGGAGCTATCAAAAGGCTTTTTGGCTGACCCCCAATTTCGCGAATATGCCTTGGCGAAAAATTTGTTCAAGAAAATCGGGACACCCGAAGATGTTGTGGGGGCCGTGATCTATCTGGCCTCACCTGCATCCTCTCTGGTCACAGGGCACGTGCTTCTGGTGGATGCGGGATGGACTGCCCACTAAACAAGGAAATGGAAATGATGCGAAAGACAGGAGGGTGAAGAATGAAGATTAAGGGAAAAGTAATTGATCTGAGCCAAGAAATCTACACAGGGATGCCCGTCTATCCTGGTCACGCAAAGACGGTAATCTGGGAACACATGTCGCATGAGGAGTCGGGACGCACGATAGGGACAGGTTTTTCGTATCGTGCGAGCGGCATCATGATGTGCGATCACGGGCCGACGCACATTGACTCCGTCAGTCACCTTTCAACTGACCCGGATGCGCCGTCTGTAGACGAAATCCCCCTGGAGCACTGCGTCACGTCGGCAGTCTGCATCGACGTAAGCGATGTTCCCGTGCAGACGCAATTTGGACCCGAGAAGATCGAGTCAGAGCTCAAACGCTGGAATCTGGATATTCACAAAGGAGACACGGTGTTATTTTATACCGGCCATTATGACAATTATTACGGGAAACCGGAATATTCCACCCATCAGCCCGGCCTCACCAGGGAGGCCACCGAGTACATCATTGACAAAGGGGCGGTCAACTTCGGCGTGGACAACACGAGCCCTGACATGTTCCTGGACAAGACCTACCCGTGTCATACCGTATGCAGTGAGCGCCGGGTCACGCACATCGAGAACCTTTGCAACTTGGATAAATTGGTCGGTAAACGATTTACCTTTATTGCGCTGCCGCTAAAGATACGCAAGGGAACGGGATCTCCCTTACGGGCTGTGGCAATCCTCCCCGAGGAGGATTCAGTCGATTGGGATCTCAGCTCGTAGTCGGGCAAGAACTCCGGTTTCAAAGTAGTTCGCATTTCAATCAGTAAGCTCTCAATAATCTCGGGGACCGTGGTGTTTGCCCATTTCTTTCCGGCGCTCTCTAAACCTGTAGTAGGAGCGTGGCCGATATTTGGGGTTTTGCCAAAAGCATGGAGAAGCTCATGGGGGCATCCGGAGAAAACTCCAAATATCAGCCACTGCCAGAACGAGTAATTAATCCACTTTGAGAGAGCGCCTTCAAGAAACAGCCGAACACCACTTCAGAACCCTCCGGTTATCTCTCCCAAACTTTTTGGGAAGTTGCTTCAATCAGGCCTCTTGCCAATAAAGGGAGGAAGCTCTTCTTCCTTTTTCCCTCGGAACATGCAGTGTTTGGTTTCTCCTTCAGCAAACTGCTCATCCGGTGATACAAGCGTACTGGGGCTTGTTGGCAGGCAATTGATGCACAACGATTTCTTTGGCCGAAGAGGCGCCTCCCCTTTTATGGATTCAATGAGTTTGATGGCCTGATCCAACCCCTTCTTTTCCCCTTCGGCTACCAAGACAACTGACCCCTCTGATCCATTTACTCCACCGCCTCCAATGTGAATTGCATCCAGTCCAAAAAGGATGCCGAAGGCCTCTACCTCGGTGATCACTTTCGCATTTACGATGGGGAGCATCCCTATCTTGATCCCCATGCAATAGTACAACGTGTCTTGGCCGAGGTGCTGCGCGGCCTTTTTTACTGAAGGGACCAATTTTTCAAGCCCTACAGGGACAATGAGCTGGCATCCCCTTGCGCTGAGGATGCCATAAGCAAAACCGATGGTCCCAGCCGAGGGATGGGCCACAAATACCCCTGCGTTCCCTTCCGGATCGACAGCATTTGCTCCTTTGATAAAGACCGAACCCGCACCGAAATCCTTAAGGGTCTCTTCCATTGTCAATTCGGGCGGAACCAGTTCCCCCTTCCGGACCACAATCATGGGGGGCTTTTCTTCTGCCTGTGTTATGCATAGGATCCCATTAATGACCTCCCCCGAAAGGAACTTATCCGGTTCGGGGCATTGGCCAAGGATCTCCTCGGCCACACGCACGTTCGTGGAGCCGTGGCCAATCAAGATGCTTTCTTTCTCTTTGGCGTTTGTGACCTCGGGCAACTGGGAAACAGCCTTGGCAATAAATCTTTTGGATTCAGGCGGGGTGAACACAAATAAGGCCCGCATCATAGACTCCTTTCTCATAATCCTTGTTTTTTTCTGCTGTTCTTTCGAAGAACATGAGTTATCACCGCTCGACAGATAACAGTTGATGCCCGCGGGCCCCCTCAGGTGGGCCTCTGCCATTTTTTTGACATAACCTCTCTCCTCAGACTCCACAATAGAGGGTAGGACTCTTTTTCAAAAGCGGTCCGGGGAGAATTGACGGAAAAGATTCTCGCGGTTGGCAGATCGATGTTACGTCCTAGAAGCTTGCCCGGTCAAGTCATTTCTCTGTAATCATGCCCTGAACAGTCCCGATAACCTGTTCCTTCCATATGTTCTCATGTCTCGCATGGCAGGCGGGTGAAACCAGGAATGGCAGCGCGCCCTGTCAGAGTCCCCTAACAGGGTAAAGCTGCATCCGGTATAATTATTCACATCCCGAAACTTGGCTTTCGGTATGTGTTGTTGATCCGACGCTACGTTAAGCTCACTCTGGACTTCGGCGCATGGGGGTTTTGCATACCTAAAAAAATGAACAAACTCCGGGTTTGTCTCCGAATCGAATCCTTCCGCAAACTCGAATTTTCGGTGAACCCTGTCGAAGATCCCGCCCAATGCGGGGAACCTTTGAACCCTGAACCCGTGAACGGTTACACCTCAAATGAATAAGGAGGCATGGAGTGAACTTCCTCGCTGTTTGCAATCAGAGAAATCTTGAAGTCCGCTTATTATTGCAATATATCTTCTCAAGCAGACCAGGAGGCTATGCCGGAATGCTCTTTTCTTGACATAAGGAAAGCCAACCAAGTATCTTATGGGGAACGTCAGTGAGCTGACTTGCTATCATTTGAGAATCAGACATGAGAGGAGGAAGCAAAGATGATCGACTTCAGCCTAACAAGCGACCAAAAACGACTGCTCGAACTGGCCAGGGATTTTTCCGAAAAAGAAATCAGACCTGTAGCCCTTGAGTATGATCGGGATGGAACCTATCCAGAGGCCATCCTGAAGAAGGCCCATGAACTTGGCCTCATGTACACCAACATTCCGGAGGAATATGGCGGTTCGGGAATGGATTACGTGACCCACTATGTTGTCACAGAAGCCCTTAACTATGATTGCTGTGCAATTGGACAGATGATAGGCATATCTCATCTGTCCACAGGTGCCATCCTTTTTGGGGGGACTGAAGAGCAAAAGAAGAAGTTTCTGGGGCGCATGACCGAAAGTTACCGTAGTAGTTGCTATTGTCTGACCGAGCCAGGAGCAGGGTCTGACGCAGGTGCAATGCGGACAATGGCTAAAAAAACGAGCGATGGTTATGTCATAAATGGCTCCAAGTGTTACATTACTAACGGCAGGGATTCGGATCTGCTGTGCCTGTTTGCCACGACGGACAGAACTCTGGGAACCAAGGGGATCTGTTGTTTTGCCGTGCCTCGTGACACACCGGGCATATCCGTAGGCAGGGTGGAGGACAAGATGGGACATCGGGCCCTGACTGTGACAGAAATATTCTTTGAGAATGTGGAGCTGGGAAGGGAAAACCTGATCGGAGAAGAAGGACAGGGATTCAAGCTGGCCATGATGGCCCTTGACAGGGGGCGGGTCAATATCATGGCGGTTTGCACCGCAATCGCCCAAAAGGCCTTTGACGAGGCATCCAATTGGGCACGCGAACGGGAACAGTTTGGCCAACCCATCGGTAATTTCCAGGCAATCCAGTTCATGCTTGCTGACATATATGCCTTGATCTTGGCCACAAGGGCCATGTATCTCCATATGGGCTGGATGCTCGATCAAAATATACGGTGTACTGTCGAGGCAGCCAGCGGAAAGTTCTTCGCTACCGATGCAGCCATGAAGGTCACCACCGATGCGGTCCAGATCCTGGGAGGGTCAGGATACATGAAAGGGACCGTGGTGGAAAAGCTCATGCGAGACGCAAAGCTTACACAAATCTTTGAAGGGACGAATCAGATCAATCGTATGGTGTCGGGGCGGGGTATCTTAAGCAAACAATGCATCCAGTTCTAAAAAAAGCTTGACGAGTAGACATTGCTCCCTGGCCCTCTATATAGGCCAACATCCTAAAATTTAAGTCAACTTTTTGTGATTAATCTGGGTTAACGAAACAGAAAGATACTGGATGCTTGATACAGGATACTGGATGGAATAAGGAAGGTTCTTTATCCAACATCGGGAAGCCTCGATACTCACCAGGACTTTCAAAGGAGTCTATATAACACTCAGGACGGGACGTAAATACGTCGATTCCATAAGATCTTTGGGGCTCGAGGCCCACGTGATGGGTGCCTACGAATACAAGGGGCTCAACGTATTATGATTGGCCGCCAAGGAGACCTTCCGGAGACCTGGGTAGTTCATTCCGCAAGCCCTGCTGCAACAGCCACCAGTCTAACCAGATTCATAATTGCCAGTTGGTCTTGGTCTTCGGAATTCATCTCTCGGGTCAAGGTGCTATTGCAACGGGGGCATCCGGTTGCCAGTATGGATGCCCCTGTGGCCCTGGCTGTTTCGGATGCCGGGATATCAGGGGTAATGCCCTTTGGCTCTCCGAGGATCCCTGTGTCCAGGATAACCACATGGAGGTGGTTTTCCGCGATGCGATTCTTGAGTTAAATTACCTCTTCGCTCTTTGTATCCATGGTCGCGATAATCAGCGCCGCTTTTTTCTTTTGTTCAGCACCCATTTCCCTGTCCTCCAAACACCCTCACCATAGCAATAGGTGGTCACAGAAATATGCCAAACTGACGCAAAATAGTAAAGATACTTTCCCTTGAAATTCATATACTTCACTGCGTTCAGCGATACATGCCACCTCATATTCTGAATCTTTCAACCCGAATTTCGCAAGTCTTGCCGGAAGACCGCAAATCGTAAGGGCTTGCAAAGGATTTCCTTCATCCATTCGGTTCCCCACCTCTCCCAGAAAAGGCCGAAATAGAAGGGCTCTCAAAACACACTTGCGAAATTCGGGTTCAAATACTCGGCGGGAAGGACCGAGACATGAGGGCCCCCAATAACCCGCAATGCATCAGATGAGATCA
>JAUUVE010000194.1 GCA_030589715.1 Desulfobacteraceae bacterium
AAGGGAACCGGCTCTGCTCCCAATGCCTCCAAAAGGAAGTCCTGGACCTTTGGCTTTTCTACACTGTCGTATTCTCCGTAAGGTCTCACAGACTGACACCCAACATACCCGGCGATCTTCAGGCCGTTAAGGGGCTTAACCACCGTGGCCTTGATCTTGTCTGGCCCCACATCATTATACAACACATCCATAATATGACGAACCTTCATGTTTCCCCTGTAAATCCGTCCGCCTTCCGCCAGGCACTCGTTAATCTGTGTCTTGAGCCCCTCATCCTCCTGGATCTCCCGGCTGACCTTTAGCATCTGAATATAACAGGAGCTGCACGGCACAACAATGTCGTAACTCCCTTGGGTTTCTGCCAGGGCCAAATTCCGGGCGTTTAACACCTTGATGGCAAGATCCCGGGCACCAACATAGGAGAGACTTGCCCCGCAGCAATTCCAGTCTTCTATTTCCTCAAATTCGATCTCAAGGGCCTCCAAAACGGGCTTGAGGGAGACCAAGTAATTGGCTCCACTTCCTTCCAAACTGCATCCCCAATAAAGAAAGTATTTCATACGCTGGCACCTCCCCTTTCTTGCATTTTTTCAGCCTTGTCCAGCATTTTTCTCAGGCTTATGATCCCTTTGATCTTTCTTTCCGGGAGCAACTTCATCCTCTTATGAAGAAACATCTTTATCCCAATGTCTGAAAAACTTAGGGTGTTCTTTATGCCCTCAACAAATCCCCCGGCAAAAAAGTAGCGTCTTGGAAGATCCTTTTCGTCAATACGCCCGATCCTATAAACTTGATCCCAAAACTTGCCCCCAAAATTAGCCGTATCCTTGCGAGGCACAAAACCATTTTTCAGGGCATAGTTCGCCAGACCATGCATGACGTCCACAACCGGGATTTTCCTTGGGCACCTGACCTTGCAGGTATAGCATGAAGTGCAGAGCATGATTGCCTGACTGCTCAACACTTCCTCTCTCTTTCCAGCCCGGATCAGGGTAAAGATCTGCCGTGGAGGGTGGTCCATCTGGAGGCTCAGCGGACAGGAGGCGGCACAGACCCCGCACTGCATACACATCTTTATTTCATCCCCAAAATCCACATTTTCAAAAACTTCCCGGGCAAAGGACGGATCATAGTTCCCATTTTTTCTCATAAGCGACCCCTTTTTGCTATTGAATATTGAATATTGACAACTGAATATTGACAATTGTCAGATATTTAATCCGACAATCGCCAATTTTCAATCTTCGATTTTCAATAGTCAATTCAACTACCAGCCCTTATACGGATTGGGCCCAACTTCATCTATTTTTTTCATAAATTCATCTATGATGCCGGGAATCTTGTCATAATCCGTGATTCCCACCTCCACAAACTGGACACGATCAGATTCCAGGGCGAGCCTGTCCAGGGTCTCCGATACTTTGCTGAGCCTAGTGTCCGCCAATTCACTTCCTTTTATAAAATGACACTGGTAATCATCTCCGTGCCTGCAGCCCATCAGTATCAACCCATCAATTCCTCTGGACATTGCATCGGCAACCCACACAAGATTAATTGACCCAAGACATCTAATAGGGACAATCCTGATATAAGGGCTCCAACTCATACGCTTGATCCCGGCCATGTCAAGTGCAGGATAGGCATCGTTTTCACAGACAAGGGCCACGACCCTCGGTTTTTCCTCGTCCTCTTCAGGTACGTTGATCGCCTTGAGCATGTTTCCTATCATGCCCACGGAATAATTCTTGAAAGAGATAATCCTCTCCGGGCAGGCCCCCATACACACTCCGCATCGACGGCATCGTGTGGGATTGGGAAGTGGATTGGCCTTCTCGTCCTCATTAAACATCCCAAAGGGACATTCTTCTGTGCACCTCTTGCACTGCGTGCACCTTTGCATGTTAATTTCAGGATAAGACAAATCCCCTGCCCTGGGATGCACTGCCATGCCGATGGCCGTTGCCTCAGAACACTGGATCGCCTTCATGGCTGCCCCAACCGCGTCATCCATGGCCCTGGCCGTCTCCATGGGCCTTCTGACACATCCGGCAGCATAAATGCCGGTCCTCCGCGTTTCATAGGGGAAGCAGATAAAATGGGAGTCAGGAAATCCATACTTGAGCGTGGGCAATTCAGGCCCTTGGCGATACTCCAAATTGAGCGCGCTGGTGGCGAAGAATCCCGAGTCTGGCTGGACTTCCATCATGCCATCCTCGTCGGCATCTTCCGAATCAGCAGGTGCCTTGATTTTGGGCGTGGTCTCAGGTTTGGTCATTGGGACCATGCCTACGGCCAACACCACCAGATCCAAGTCCTCAACCTTTATGTTTTCACCCAAAAGCTCGTCTTCTGCCTCCACATAGAGTTTGTCGCCGGCTTCTCCAACCCCCAAGACACTCCCTCTGATAAAGATATTCCCGTCTTCTTGGGCCTTTCGATAGAAATCTTCCGCCTGACCCACTGTGCGTATATCTTTATACAGGATATAATTGACCGTTTCCGGGTCCTGCTCCTTCAGGTAAGTGGCCTGTTTAAGGGAAACCAGGCAGCAGACAGAGGAACAGTAGGGCAGGTGTTCAGGCTCTCTCGAACCCGCGCACTGGATAAAGAGGGCGTTCTTGACATCCTTGCCATCAGAAGGCCGGGTGATCTTTCCTGCTGCCGCCATCTCCTCCATTTCCACGTTCGTAACCACATTCTTGAATTGACCGTATCCTAAATGCCCTAATTTATTGGCATCATAGGGAACCCAGCCCGTGGCCTGAACCACGGCCCCTACCTTCTCGGTTGCCGAATTTCCATTGGACTTGATGTCAACAGAAAATATTCCGGGACCGCCGCTGATTTTTTCAACGGTGGAGGAGGTATAAACCTTGATCTTGGGGTCTTCCATAACCGCTTTGATCATCTCTTCGGCACCCGTCTCCGTAAGCTCCTTATAAGGCAGTTTAATAGTCTTTTTCATCTTGCCTAAGAAGCCACCCAAGCGATCCTCTTTTTCCACCAAAAGGACCTGATAGCCCGCCTTGGCCGTATCAAGGGCCGCGGTCATCCCAGAAATACCGCCACCAACCACCAGGATATCCTTGGAGTACTCCTCCTCGGCCTTAAAGGGCTCGGGCAACTCCATCTTGTCCACCTTGGCACAGCCCATCCTCAGGTTGTCTTCGGCCAACATCTGGGTATCTTCCTCTTTGGGAGGCTGGCTCCAGGCCACCTGCTCCCTCAGATTGACCCTTTCAACGATCTTGTCCGGGCCAAAATTGAAGACATCATAGTTGACCCTCTGCGAGCACGCAGCAATTATGATGCTGTTGATGCCCTCATCCTCAGTATCCTTCTTAATAACGTCAAGCCCCTCAGGCCCGCACAAAAACGAATGATCCTTGCAATGTGCGATGGTGAAGTCCTCTGTACCGTTCTCTTTGAGTTGTTCAATGTCCAGGGCATCTCCAATACCGCACCCGGTGCATATGTAAACTGCTGTCTTTTTGTCCATCGAGTTACCTCCTCGCGATTGATTGGATAGCCTTTAGGGATGCTGCTGTGGCATCTTGAACAGATGAAGCGACATCGGTCGGCCTTCTGACACAGCCAGCACCGTAAATCCCGGCCTTTTCCGGATCGTAGATCAAAAACCCGTAGTCATCAAATAAAACATCGGGCAAAGGATCCATATTAATCTTGTTGGGTACCATGCCGGTGGCCAAAACAACCATGTCGAAGCTCATCCTGATTTGTTCACCCGTCCTGGTGTTCTCTCCTTCAAGCAACAAGTCACCTGTCTCCTCATCCTCTGTGATATTGGCGATCTTGCTCTTGATAAAGGTAACCTTTTCGTCCTCCTGGACCTTGGTGTAGAAGTCTTCAAGCCTGTCAAGGGCCCGGATATCGATAAAAAAGATCGTCACATCGCAATCAGGGTATTGCTCTCTTAAATATGTAGCATGTTTCATAGAGGCCAGACAGCATATGCCCGAGCAATAGGCGAGATAGTTCTCGTCTCTCGACCCGGCGCACTGGACAAAGGCCACATTCTTTACCTCCTTCCCATCGGAAGGCCTTAATATCTTACCCCCTGTAGGTCCGTTCTGCGAGGCCATGCGCTCCATCATCACATTGGTGATCACATTCTTGTACTCGCCGAACCCATAGTATTCCACCTGGGAGGCATCATAAGGCTCCCAGCCCGCAGCCCAGACGATCGAACCCACCTTCAGGTCAAAGGTGGTCTCCTTTATATCCAGATCAATGGCGCCATATTCACAGGCATCCTGGCACTTCTTTCCCTCTTCTGTACAGGCAATGGATGGGTCTATTACGTATCTCATGGGGAATGCAAATTCATGGGGCAAATAAGCGGTCTTGGTCTTGTCCATTCCGAAGTTGAACGGATTGTCTATCTCAACCTCGCACACCTCAGCACATTTGCCGCAGCAGGTACATTTTTCATTTACATAGCGGGGGGATAGTCTAACGGTTATGTCATACTCCCCTTCCTGCCCTGAAATGCTGCTCACTTCGGCCATGGTAAAAAAACGAACTCTGGGGTTCTGTCTCATACGCCGGAAATTGATCTCCAAACCGCAATTGGGCGGGCATAGCTTGGGGAAATACTGATGCAACTGGGCAACCCGGCCACCCAAATAGGGGTTCTTTTCTACCAACACCACGTCATACCCCGCCTCTGCTGCTTCAAGGGCGGCCGTGATTCCGCTTATTCCTCCGCCAATCACTAATATAGCCTGGTTTGTCGTTTGAATGTCTGACATTGTCTCCTCCAGCGTTGTAGTTTCCTCAAGGCTACTGAATTCGGACCTTCCTATTAATATAAAAAGCGTATCTCGTCAACACACATTTTCAGGCACCTTATGAGGGGCTGGCGAAGATGTGTCTTGACCAAATACGCCCTTGCATTATACAGCGCTTGATCCAGTTTCATCAGAATAAAATGCTCCAGACATCGGGAATTGATGCCTGGAGCACATTAGGTTAAGGTTAACGTCTTACACACCAGGAATGTTCCAGATATCTTTCTTGAACATTTCCCAGTCACCGGTTGCTGGATCCCATTTACAATTAACAAAGCAGAGCCAGTTTTCATCGTCCATCTTCGGTGTATCAGATCTGAAGTAGTAGCCCGGCCACCTGGTCTCCTCACGGAAGAGAATGGTCCTGATATGGGCCTCGCCCTGCCACATCCTGTGGATGTTCTCCCAGCATCTTTCCAGGGCGTAGATAT
>JAUUVE010000280.1 GCA_030589715.1 Desulfobacteraceae bacterium
CCCATAATGTTCAATCTCATAATCTTATAATTGATCTTCTTTATCTGACGATATTTCTCCTTTTCATCCGGGATGCTCTCAAGCAGGTCCTCCATCTGCCGGATTTCCTTCTTGAGTTGCAGCTCAGGGGGAAGACAATCCGCATTTTTCAAGACCTTGTATGCCAGCCGAAGATCTTCCGGGACCCCGCTGTCATCTTCGATCTGCATGGGCTTGCCACGGCCTGGAAGATCATCAAAGTCTCCTCTGTCCAAGGCCTCTTGAATCCTCTTTTCTATAATTCTCTGGAAACCGAACATATTTAATACCCTTGGTAAATGCGCTATCTTAACCCGGATAAACCGGAAAATTGAAAATTGAAGATTGAAGATTGGCGCGGCTTGCCTAAGTTCCTTGAATGACCGAATAAATTGTTGGTAAATCAAATGGAGAAGAATTCCTTAAATTTTCAATATTCAATCGTCAATTGTCAATTCGCTGCCCCCAAAACTCCTCTTGGTGAAAATTTGTGACCATTTTGAGCGCAATTTTATTTATAAGAGACTAATTATATGATCGCCTCGATTATTTCAAGCCCTGTGAATAACAAACATCCGGCTTGACAACAATTGCTCTATCCGATATTCCACAAGACCGAACCACGACAACTCCTGGCCCATGGCAAAAAGGACATCCTCCGTGATAGACAAATTGGACAAGGAAGTTATTAGTCGCATACAGGGAGACCTACCCCTTGTGCCAAGGCCCTATGCAGCCATGGCCGAGAAAATCGGCATAACAGAGGGGGAGTTCATAAAGCGGATCAAAGACCTCAGGAGACGGGGTGCCCTCAGGCGTTTTGGGGCCACCTTGCGCCATCAAGAGGCAGGATTTAGTTCAAATGCCATGGTTGCCTGGGTTGTCCCGGACGACAGGGTAGAGGGGATTGGCAAGATCTTGGCCCGGTTCAAGGAGGTAACCCATTGTTACCAGAGGAGACCACAAAAAGATTGGCGATATAACGTCTATAGCATGATACACGGAAGCAATCACGAACAGTGTTATGAGATTGCAGAGCGCATGTCCCGATTTACGGGCATCGATGAATACGTGCTGCTCTTTAGCAAAAGGGAGTTTAAGAAGACCAGTATGGAGTACTTTTAGCCCGCAATCGCTATTTCGTCCAATGGGCAAGAAACACTAAACGCGGACACTGATATGGGAGACCAAGAATGGGAGAAAGATCAAAACTTCTGTTTGATAGGGCCACTAGGTGTATCCCGGGTGGAGTGAACAGCCCCGTAAGGGCGGGAAAGGCCGTTGGCATTGACCCGCCATTCATCGCAAGGGCGGATGGGGCACTGCTCTGGGATGCGGATGGAAATGAATATATCGATTATGTGTGTTCATGGGGACCAATGATCTTGGGCCACTCCCATACAGAGGTAGTCCAGGCCCTGGAGGAAAGCCTCAGGCTCGGCACAAGTTATGGGGCTCCAACGGAGCGGGAAGTGGAGATGGCAGAGACAATTGTTGAAGTGGTGCCCTCCATCGAGATGGTCAGGATGGTTAATTCAGGGACAGAGGCCACTATGAGTGCCATACGCCTCGCCAGGGGATATACAGGCAGGGAAAAGATCGTTAAGTTTGATGGCTGTTACCATGGGCATGCCGATAGCCTGCTGGTATCGGCTGGTTCCGGGGTTGCCACACTGGGCATCCCGGGCAGCCCCGGAGTGCCGCAAGATCTGGCCAGACAAACGATCTCACTCCCCTTTAACGATCTGGAACCTGTGGGCAAAGCCTTTCAAAAGTTCGGCCCAGAGATCGCGGCCGTTATTGTTGAGCCGATCCCTGGAAATATGGGGGTAATTGTTCCGCAGCAGGAGTTCCTGGATGGCCTTTCACAGATTACCCGGGAGCACGGCTCCCTCCTCATATTTGACGAAGTGATAACTGGTTTTAGGGTAGCCCCGGGAGGAGCGCAAGAGCTCTTCGGGATTATGCCCGACCTCACGTGCCTCGGTAAGATCATCGGGGGTGGTTTACCGGTAGGGGCATACGGCGGCAAAAAGGATATCATGTCAAAGATGGCCCCTGAAGGGGATATATACCAGGCGGGGACCCTCTCAGGTAACCCATTGGCCATGGCCGCAGGTCTCGCCACCCTAAGAATTCTAAAGAAGGGGGACATTTACAAGGAGCTTGAAGACAAGGCCAGCATGCTCTTTTTGGGCCTTGAGGAGGCCGCCAGGGCTGCAGGCATCCCTTCAGTAATAAACCGTATCGGTTCGATGGGCACGCTCTTTTTCAGAGCCGACCCTGTAACCGATTTTGAAACTGCCAGGGCAAGTGATCAGGATCTATTCAAGGGATATTACAAAAGGATGCTCGAGCAGGGCATATACCTGGCCCCCTCTCCCTTTGAAGCCACCTTTGTCTCCACGGCCCACACCCAGGAAATGATCCGGAAAACCATCAAATGCGCGGAAAATGCGCTTCAGGACCTTTAATGACCCCACTTAGTGCCTGAACGAAAACCCTATAAATCTCCCCACTTTTTAAATCCCCCTAAATCCCCCTTTACGAAAGGGGGACTTATGAGGAAATATGGCACTTTTCGTTCAAGCACTACTTACCGGTAATGTACATCGGCCTCCACGGGACCGGTCGTATTTATCACATCCTTTGCCTTGTCAACTTCTTCTTTTGTGCCGTGAGCGATGACAAGGAACTTATCGGCCTTCACGGCTGTCTCGTACTTGATTACACTATCTTTGGGAATCCCGACGCTGTAAAGCCCGGCACCCAGGGCGCTCAGACCAGCTACGATCACTGCACTCTCTATCGCCCCTAAAATCCAGCCCCCCACCGGACCAAGTACCACAATATGCCCAATACCTGGGACAAAAAAGTGGGCTGATCCGAATAAGAGCCCCCACAGGCCGCCCCAGAAGGCCCCCCACTTGCCCCAGAACTTCATTCGATCACCAGCGTTATAGTAACCTACCACCTTCTCTTCAGCATGATAGTCCTTGCCCAGAATGGAAAGTTTTTTCATGTCGATTCCCGACTTTTGCAGCTCCTTGATGGCCGCCTCGGCCTCGATGTGTGTGTTATAGACGGCTACTGCCGCATTCTCCTTTGCCATTTTTTACCTCCTCTGTTAAGATTTTCGATCTGTGGCTGAAATCAAAACCGCGGAACAAAAGCGCAAAAACTTCATAATTCGAAATTTCTTGTTCGACCTGCCCGCAATGCCTTATGCAAACTCGGGATAGTGCCGCAATGTTGATTTTAGTGCCACATTTATTATTCAATCCCCAAGTATTTTGCATGGCAGGCGGGTATTCTGCGGTTCTATTTTCACCCGGCTTCAAGAACCAATTTCCCCCCTCCCTCCGGACTGTAAGCCTTGCAGGCCAGACGCCCGAGGTCCCGATACCCTATTTACCTATTACGTGATTGGCAATCACCCTTCTCTGAATTTCCGAGGTTCCCTCATAGATGGTAAAGACCCGTACGTCCCTATAATATCTCTCCAATGGGAACTCCTGGATGTAGCCATATCCCCCGTGAATCTGAAGGGCCTGATAGGCCACCTTATTCGCCATTTCAGAGGCAAAGACCTTTGCCATTGAAGCCGCAGCGGAAAAATCCTCGCCCCGGTCCCTCATGGCAGCCGCGTTAAATGTAAGCAGCCTCGCTGCCTCTAGCTGGGTTGCCATATCTGCTATCATCCACCGGATCCCCTGAAACTTGGCGATCGGTTTGTTAAACTGGACTCGCTCCTTGGCATAAGTGACAGCCGCATCAAGGCATGCCTGCGCCAAGCCCACGGATTGAGAGGCGATTCCGATGCGCCCCCCATCCAGAGAGGCCATGGCAATAACAAAGCCATCCCCCTCCTGTCCGAGGAGGTTCCGGGCCGGTGCCCGACACTCCTCAAAGATTAGCTCTACCGTATCAGAGGCACG
>JAUUVE010000327.1 GCA_030589715.1 Desulfobacteraceae bacterium
AATATGGGGCTCCTTTTAGAAAATATTCGTAAAAAGATATTGACCCTTCCGGATGACACCTTGATCCTGTCAGGGCATGGGCCCGTCACAACGGTAGGGCATGAGAAACAGTCTAATCCGTTTTTCCAAGATTAGCTGCCCTGTGGAAACAGCCTACATTTCAGGCCTTTGGAACCATATCAGTAGTCTCCTCCCAAGAGGTGCATATTACCCATATGAACATGGCGCAGGCCGGCCCTTTCAGCCACCTCCTTACAGCGCAGACCATGGGTCCGGGAGGTGGTGGGAAGATCAGAGAGGTAGAAATGCGGATAGAAACCGAGCAGGCTGTATGGGATCTCAGGGTCTAGGGCAGAGATAAACCTTGCAATCTCTCCCACCTCGGCCTCATCAACATATCCCGGGACCAGCAAGGTACTGGCAATGAGAAAGGGGGGCTCGGGCCTCCGCTCTATCCATCCTGCCAGGGACTTGAAATTCTCCAGGGTCTGCCTGTTAGTTACCCCGCAAAGGGCATAATGGATCCTTTCGTCCCAGGCCTTTAGATCAAACTTGATACACCCGCCCGACCCCAGGGACAGTTCAGCCATCTGAGACAAAAAAGGCTCCCGGACCGCTCCATTGGTCTCCCAGCATATCCTTAGAACAGGGTTACTCCTCTTCTTTTTTGCAAGCCTTGATGTCTTAAGGGCATGGAGTACCTGCGGGGTCGGGTCGCCCCCGAAATAACAGATGCATGTGGTCGTCCTCCCAACAGCGTCCGCAAGTTCTTTGGCTGATACCCTGGCGGGAGAAAAGGTCTCCTCCTTGAAATGATAGTTCTGGCAATAAAGGCAATTAAAAGAGCAGGCACGATAGAAGACCGCCAGATTATTATGGCCATATTCTGGTCCCCTTGAGACGGCATATTGAGGGTATCCGCTCCCTGTGCCGGCAGGACACACAAAGTTACCTACACAGTTGGTGGGAAGCGGGTCGTGGTAGTATGACAGATTTCCCTCATGAGGCCTTCCCCCACGAATACGGCCGTTTTCCACTCTCCTAAGAGTGCAGTAGCCCCTCTCTCCCTCCCCTATGGCGCATTCCTGAACACAAAGCGAGCAGGATATGCCCCCGGGTGAACGAGGGGGTGTCTCTGTCAGGCCATAGGCCCTTCGACTCTGTTGGTGGACCCGCCTGATCTCGGGCCATACCTTATCAAAATGGGCCTTTATACAACCGGCACAAAGGCCGATCGCCTTAGAAATGGTCCTGGACCCTTTACCGCAATATGTGCAAGCTCCCATTTATCTAACTGTGCCTGAATTGATGATAGGACTACAAATTGACGCTCTTTTCCTTTTTATACCCCCTCAATGATACCCAAGGTGATTGTACCGCTTGACGAAATTGCCTTTTGCACATAGAATTACCATGCGTGCGACCCAAACCTCCATACCTTATCATCTAAAGGGAGTCTAAAATGATCAAGAAAAAGATTGATGAGAGTGTAAAGCAAAAGGTAATAGAGGCCCGTGCAAGTGGACTTTCTCTGAGAAAGATAGCAGATCAATTCGGGATAAGTCCCACAAGTGTCGGCAGGATAGTCAAAGAAAAAGGGCACGGAGAGACAACTAAAAAGAAGACAGACCGGCAAAGGAGGATAGAGACTCTTGAAACTAAAATAGCTGAGCTGGAAAAGAAAATCTTCGAGGTAGAGGCGAAACATCTCCTCTGAGGCCCTCGCTCTATTCCACCGTCTCATCAGCAAAAGGATCGCGCGCATCCCCTGAGGAGGTAACGACCGCAGGCATAGACCGTTCGTTGACATGGAGCCTGAAGATGTCGGGACGGGCGTAATGACCGGTCACATCAAAATCGTACTTCCCCCGAGCAATTTCGTTCATATCCAGTTCGGCTGTGAGGATGCCCTCACCTCCAAAGCTGGGTCCTGCAAGAACCTCGCCCAGGGGCGCAACAATGCAACTGCCCCCGCGCATCAGCACCGTCTTTGGGTCATCCCCTTGGATCGCCGCATACTCCTCCGGACAGTCTCCCCGCGTGAGATACTGACAGCAGGAAAGGACAAAGCAGCGCCCTTCTAAGGCTATGTGCTGCATCGTCGAGACCCAGGTATCCCGGTCATCTGCGGTAGGCGCGCAGTAAATTTGGATCCCCTTGGAATACATATAGGTCCGCAATAGGGGCATATAGTTTTCCCAGCAGATAACGGCCCCCAGTCTGCCCAGGTCCGTGTCGAAGACAGGCATGGTTGACCCGTCTCCAAACCCCCAGACAATACGCTCCATTACAGTGGGCATGAGCTTGCGGTGCTTTCCCATAAGCCTGCCGTCAGGGCCAAAGAACAGCACCGTACAATAGAGGGTCCCTTGGTCCCTCTCAATGACCCCTATGACGAGATAAATGCTGTTTTCACCAGCTATGCTCCCCAATGCCTCGGTAGTGGGTCCCGGCACATCAACGGAGCTGTCCCAATAGCGACGGAAATCATCCCGCCCCCCGGGAAGACGCATACCCACGCGCGCGCCAAAATCCAAACCCTTTGGGTATGCCGAAATAAAGCCCTCAGGAAAGACCACTAGCTGGGCCTTCTCTTTGGCGGCATCCGCAGCAAGCGCACGCACCTTCTCGACTGTCTTTTCTCGGTCGAAAACAATTGGGGCCGCCTGGACCACGGCAGCTCGAATTGGATTCATAATGCACCTCTCATTCAAAAAGCCCCATCAGCCTTTTCATCCGTTTCATCGCCCGAGGCAGGACATCACCGATCTTTTCACTGAACCTGAGGTTGGCGTGGGTATCAAAAGGGGTCTCCCCCTTGTTGATGATGACCAGTTTCGCCCCGGACCGGAGGGCCTCCGAGGGCATGTCAGCGGCTGGTGTCACCACCAGACTGGAGCCTGCTACAACAAAGAGATCGCTTTTCCGCGAATGGTCAAAGGATAGCCTGAGGTCCCTCTCAGGGAGAGATTGTCCAAAGTCTACCACGCTCGAAACCAGTGGGCCCCCACACTGACAATTGGTTCTTGCCTTTGAGCCATCAATGGTCTTTCCGCACCGTTTGCATCGAAGTTTTGTCATATTGCCATGGAGTTCGGCCAGGAGTTCGTCCCGGATCCCTGACTTCAGATGGAGATTATCGACATTCTGGGAGATCAGGAACTTTAGTTTACCCAGGTCCTGAAGCTCCACAATTGCCATATGCCCCTTATTGGGTTCTACCGAATCCCATGGGCTGGTCATCGGTCTTGGCGCAAGCCCCCTGTCACGCCGCGTCCATACCCCATCAGGGCCCCTGAAATCGGGAATCCCCGATTCGGTGCTGATACCAGCGCCGGTAAAAAAGACCGGGTACCTGGATTCATAAAGCCATTGTGCCAGGATTTGAATTCTCTTCCCTAGATCCTCGTCCATTGCTAAGCCGAAAAAGGATTGAAGTCATATAGATTCTTACCCATAATCGAACCATTGTCAAAAAAATTCATCGC
>JAUUVE010000013.1 GCA_030589715.1 Desulfobacteraceae bacterium
AGGTGGTGGCCATTGCTCAGGAGAAAAAGATTCCATTGCGGTCGGCCGCTTATGTCTTGGGGGTGGGAAGGGTGGCCAAGGCCCATGCCTTGCGAGGCATTTATCCTTAATCGTTCTCTCAACCGGAAGGTACCATTTCAGAATTATCTAATCTTTTCAATATCCTGCATGGCAGATTATCAAACCTCCCGTTGGACATAATAAGGACCACATCTCCCGATTGGACCTTATCCACCAATGCTTCTAACAATTGATCGGTGTTTGGAAAGTAGGAGGCATTGAGTCCTTTCTTTTTGAGATCCTCTACAAGGCGCTGGGATGAAAACCGTTCTGCCGCCGGAATCTTTTCCATCAAAGGCGGTTCCGGGATCATGACGAGATCCGCATTATCGAATGAGGAAGCGTATCGCGCCTGAAAGACGTTTCGTCTGCGGGAATTGGACCTTGGTTCGAAGACAGCGATCAATCTGCGCCTCCCATGCTTTTCCCTGACAGCCTCGATGGTCGCCTTTACCGAAGTAGGATGATGGGCAAAATCATCCAGGACTAGAACCCCTCGCTTCTCGCCAAGCATTTCTTGTCTCCGTCGGACGCCTCGGAAAGTTCTTACGGCGTCAGAAATTACGAAAGGGGCTATACCCAGAAAGTCGGCCAACACAACAGCGGATAACAGATTGGAGATATTGTGGCGGCCGTACATGGGGGTAACAACGGTCAGGTATTCCCTTGCGTGCTTTATGACTCTGAAGCGGGTGAAATCTTCTTGAACCGAGATATCAACCGGCTTCCACAGGCTGTCCTCTAGAAGACCGTACGAACTTACAGGGCATCTTGCCCCCTGGAGTTCACGTCTGATCCTTGGGTCATCCCCATTTGCAATCAAAAGCCCTTCAGGGGGGGTGAGGTCGATCAGTCTTCTAAAGCTTTCCACAACATGATCCAGATCCCGGTAGATATCCGCGTGATCAAATTCGATGCTGGTAAGGATCGTTACCCACGGGCTGTAGTGAAAAAATTTAGGGACCTTATCAAAAAAGGCCGTGTCGTACTCATCACCCTCTATGACGAAATGAGGGCCTTTCCCCAGTTTGAAATTGGTCTGGAAATCCTGTGGAATCCCTCCAATCATAAACCCCGGATCAAGGCCGGCCTTCTCCAAGATCCAGGCGATTATGGCCGATGTGGTGGTCTTACCGTGGGTGCCACTTACTACAATGGAGCGTTTTCCCTTTAACGCGAAGTGTCTTAGCGCCTGTGGAAAGGAGAGATATGGCAGCCCTAGACGAGAAAGCTTCATTGCTTCGGGATTGTCCCTTGTAATAACATTTCCTACGACAACCAGATCTGGCAGAGGATGTAGGTTTTGAGGGCTATAGCCATCTAATATGGGGATAGATAACCCTTCTAGAAAGGTGCTCATAGGCGGATATATATTCTGATCAGAACCTGTCACCAGATATCCTTTCTCTTTGAGCATGCCCCCCAAGGATGCCATACCTGTCCCGCAGACGCCCATGAGGTGGATGTGACGGAGATCTTTCGGGACCAGATTAAGCTCAGGGGAAAGTCCTCCCCTCTTTTTCTGCTGTTGATCTTGCATTGAGTCTAGCCTTACTTTAGATGGCATGATCTAGGTATTGGGCACTGGGTATTGGGTACTGGTTGTATGCCTGGGACTTAGTTTTCCCCTTTAGGCAGACAGCTTGGAAGAAAATGCTTGATATCTTTCGCTATGTCAGGTATAGGTAATCTATCAAAAATTTGTTCGAGAAGGAGACACCCTAATGGCAAAGGTCTGTGATATATGTGGTAAAAGACCACTGGTTGGATATAATGTTAGCCACGCCCACAACAAAACAAAGAAACGCTGGTACCCCAACCTCCAGACGGTAAGGTGTGTTCAGAATGGTCAGACAAAGAAAATAAAGGCCTGCACAAGCTGTATCAAATCTGGCCGGGTTGCAAAGCCAATGCTTTAATTTCTTGACGTTTCAAAGCCTTTCAACAACCAGAACGTTCCTCACTTTTTTGATGGCCCCCATGATATCCTGAAGCTGTTTATAGTTTTCCACTTCGATGGTAAAAAGGGCAATTCCTTTCTGATCCACTGTTGTCTTTATCTCTGCCTGGATGATATTGGCATCCTTTTGAGTCATAATGGTGCTTACGTCTGCCAGAACGCCCTTCCTTTCCACACTGGTCACCCTCAGCTTTGCAAGATATGAGTCATCCGGGGAAGGTTCCCAGGATATCTCCACCAGTTTTTCGGGGTCCGCGTTAAGGATATGTCTGCACCCCTCATTGTGGATCGTGATACCCCGACCGCGGGTCATAAATCCGATGACCTTTTCCCCTGGGACGGGATGGCAGCAATTTGCAAAACGGATCAGCATCTCACTTATACCCTTAACCTTGATGCCGTGGTCCACCTTGCGCCGCTTTATGCGGCCTACCATCTTGCTGACTATCCCGGACGGCCTTTCTCTCTTTATACCCAGCTTGGGTTTGAGACGTCCAACCACATGCCTTGGTGAAACCTTACCAAAGCCTATCTGGGCAAGCAGATCCTCTACCGAGTGTAAGGAAAGGTCTTTAGCGATGGCGAGGACCTGCTCGCTCTTCATTATATTGGGCAGATTCAGGTGCATCTGCTCAAGAGTCTTCTCAAGGATGTCCCTGCCCAAGTTGACGCTTCCCTCTCTTTCCTGTGCATTTATCCACTGCCTGATCTTGGTCTTTGCCCGAGGGGTCTTTACAAATTTGAGCCAATCGCTGCTGGGATGCTGTTTTGGGGAGGTGATGATCTCTACGATATCCCCGTTTCTTAAATTATATCGCAGGGGAACCATTTTTCCGTTGACCCGGGCACCCATGCATTTTTCCCCCACTTCCGAGTGAATGCCATAGGCAAAATCGACCGTGGTTGCACCCTTGGGAAATGCCCTCACCTCTCCCTTGGGGGTAAACACATAGCCCTCGTCTGGAAAGAGGGCCATCCTGACACTATCCAGGAATTCCGTGGGGTCCTTCAGGCTCCTCTGCCATTCCAGTAGCTGTCGGAGCCATGAGAACTGCTTTTCATCCGTCTTGCTTGCGACCGTACCTTCCTTGTATTTCCAGTGGGCGGCGATCCCCTCCTCGGCAACCCTGTCCATTTCCCATGTCCGGATTTGCACCTCCATCCTTTGTCCCAAGGGGCCGATCACTGCGGTGTGGAGTGACTGATACATGTTGGCCTTTGGACCAGAGATATAGTCTTTGAAACGTCCTGCGACCGGTTTCCACATGGAGTGTATGTGTCCAAGGGCCTCATAGCATTCCTTGATGTTCTTCACGATGACCCGGAATGCCGCAACATCGTAGACCTGCTTGACCGTGAGGTCCTGATCTACCATTTTCTTGTAAATACTGTAGAAATGTTTGTGTCTGCCCTTGATAGTTGCCTGGATATTGAATTCTGGTAGCTTTTTGGAGAGCAGCCCCTTGACATCTCTTATGAATTCTTCCCTCTCCCCCTTTCTTTGGGCTATCTCGGTCTTGATCTTCTCATAGATCTCGGGCTCAAGATAATACAAGCAGAGGTCTTCCAGACTGGATTTCATCCAGTAGATTCCCATCCTCCCTGCCAGGGGCGCATAGATTTCTAAGGTCTCTTCACCTATTAGCCTTTGTTTTTCCGGGGGCTGGAAACCCAAGGTCCTCATATTATGGAGCCGATCCCCCAGTTTGACCAGGATGACACGGATATCAGAGGACATGGCAAGAATCATCTTCCTGACATTCTCTGCCTGGCGCTCCTTATGGCTTGCAAACTGCATCTTGCTAATCTTGGTGACCCCATTGACGATATTGGCCGTTTCTTCGCCAAAGAGGCGCGTTATTTCGTCGAGCCTGGCATCCGTATCCTCCAGCGTATCATGGAGGAGCCCAGCCACAATACACACGACATCCATTTTCATTTGGGTTAGGATGTGGGCTACTTCCAGTGGGTGAGAAAGGTATGACTCTCCAGAGAGACGGATCTGGCCCTGATGGGCCTTGGCCGAATAGACATAGGCCTTTTCCACTAGCTCCACATTGGCCCTTGGGTGATAGCTGAGAAGCTGTGACGTGATGTCATTTAAGCGAATCATAGAGCCCTTTGACTTTTTCTTCTATAATGGCCGACGCCTCTCTGATGGACACGATCATGGTTTCGGATTCGGATCGCAGCTTTATCTCCATTTGTCCCTCCTTGGCACCCCTTGATCCCACGGTCACCCTTACGGGGATACCAACAAGGTCGGCATCCTTAAATTTCACCCCGGCCCTTTCATCCCTGTCATCCATGAGGACGTCAATGTGGTGATCCAAGAGCTCCCTATAGGTCTTCTCCGCTGCCTCAACGACTGCGGCGTCATGCATCTGGAGAGGGAGTATGGTCACTTCAAATGGTGATATGGGGATCGGAAAAATAATGCCATCCTTGTCGTGATTCTGTTCAATGGCGGCAGCCACAGTCCTTCCAACACCTATGCCGTAACACCCCATAATAATGTGTCTTTCCTTTCCTTGCTCATCAAGAAAGAGCGCCTTTAGGGTCTGGCTATATTTTGTGCCTAACTTGAAAACATGTCCCACCTCAATCCCCCGGCCGAACTTTATCTCTTCACCGCACCTTGGACACGAGTCTTTCGGAGTTATCATACGTAGATCGCCAAAACGATCTATGCTGAAATCTCTTGCCAGGTTCACATTCTTGAGATGCAGGTCATTCCTGTTTCCCCCTGTTACGAAATCCCTCATGCCCTGAATGGCAAGATCGGCCACCATCTTGGTTTTGAGGCCCACAGGGCCGGCAAAACCCATAGGAGCGCCCGTGGCCTCGGCCACCAGTTCAGGGCTGGCCAGTTCCACCATTTGGGCACCAAGCAAGTTCTTAAGCTTGGCCTCATTTAGTTCTTGATCACCTCTGACCAGGGCAGCAACCACTTCATCGTCAGCCACAAAGATAAGGGTCTTGATGAGTTGGTCCTCTGAGATGCCCAGAAAGGATGTCACCTCTTCGACGGTCTTGATGTCAGGAGTATCCACCTCTTCTAAGGGTTTCATCGGGGTGTTGCCGGCTTCAAAACGGTCGTCACCCCCCCTGATTTCAGCCCTCTCCAGGTTGGCCGCATAATCGCATTTTGTACAGTTGATCATTTGATCTTCGCCTGTCTCAGCCAGTACCATAAACTCGTGGGAATAACTCCCACCAATGGCACCAGTATCGGCCTCCACCGCCCTGAATCTGAGACCGCACCTCTGAAAGATCCTGCTGTAGGCCTCATACATGGCTTCATAGCTTCGATTGGCACCCTCTTCGTCCACGTCAAAGCTGTAGGCGTCCTTCATAATGAACTCGCGCCCCCGCATGAGACCAAACCTGGGCCGAATTTCATCCCTGAACTTGGTCTGGATCTGGTAAAAGTTTATGGGCATCTGTTTATATGATTGGATCTCTCTCCTGACGAGATCGGTGATGACCTCCTCGTGGGTCGGTCCCAGACAGGTATCACGATTGTGCCGATCCTTGAATCTCAAGAGTTCTCGGCCGTAGTACTCCCATCTGCCGCTTTCCTGCCAGAGTTCCCCAGGCTGGACCGCCGGCATCAAGAGCTCTATGGCACCAGCCCGGTTCATCTCTTCCCTGATGATATCCTCCACTTTCTTTATCGACCTGAGACCAGCAGGGAGATAAGTATAGATGCCTGATGTCAGTTTCCTGATCATACCCGCCCTAAGCATCAACTGATGGCTGATCACCTCCGCCTCTGAAGGAACTTCCTTATACGTTGGAATAAAATAGTTGGAATATCGCATATAGACTAATAACTCCTCTCTCTTCTCGGACCTACCGGACCAATTTCCTGACCTCCTCAATCAGGACCTCGGCCAGTTTGTCCTCCGGGATTTTACTTATAAGCTCACCTTTTCTAAAAAGAATGCCCTGACCACGACCGCCGGCAACCCCGATATCAGCCTCCTTGGCCTCACCCGGGCCATTTACTACGCAACCCATAATTGCTATCTTTGGTGAGGCCTTAATATCCAATAAGGCCCTTTCCACTTCCTCAACGAGACTGAAGAGATCTATCTCACATCGTCCACAAGTTGGGCAGGAAATGATCTCAGGCCCCCGTTCCCTGAGCCCCAACGCCCTCAGAATTTCATATGCAACCCTTACCTCCTCAACGGGATCCCTGGTAAGTGAGACCCTAAAGGTATCCCCGATTCCATGGGCCAGGAGATATCCGATGCCCAGGGTACTTTTTACTGTGCCCGATATGAGTGTCCCTGCCTCGGTCACACCCAGATGTAGGGGGTAATCGACCCTGTTACTCAAGAGTTCATATGCCTTGATGGTATTGATCACACTTGAGGATTTCAATGAGATCTTTATCTTGTCAAATCCCAAGGCTTCAAAAAGCCGCACGTGCTTCATGGCACTTTCAACCATTGCCTCTGGTGACGGGCTCCCATATTTCTTTAGGATCTCTCGTTGCAAAGACCCGGCATTGACCCCTATTCGAATCGGGACACCCATGTCCAGGGCCCCCTTGACCACCTTCTCAACCGCCTTTTCGCTGCCGATATTCCCGGGATTGATCCTGAGCCCATCGGCACCGGCACCCAATGCGTCAAGGGCAAGCCGGTGATCAAAGTGAATATCTGCAATGAGGGGGGCCTTGACCTTTGACTTGATCTCCTCAAAGGCAACAAGAGAGGCCTTATCAGGAATGGCCAAACGAACGATTTCACAGCCTGCCTCGCACAACCTGCTGATCTGATCAACCGTCGAAGGGATATCCCTGGTGTCGGTGTTTGTCATTGATTGAACCGCCACTGGCGCACCGCCGCCGATCGGGATATGACCAACATATATCCGGCGTGTCTCTTTCCTCTTAGCCGCTATATTCCCCAAGCTCATATGTTAACGATCCCAAAAAGTCTTATCAGTTATTCCCAAAAGCAGCCTTTCTACAAGGTAAGGGCGGGGTCTATCCCCGCCCGCAATACCCAGTATTGTGACGATCGGCGCTTAGGGCCACTTCAATTTCGGTTGCCTAGCCTTAAGCTTCAAAAGGTGCTCCGCAACCCAGGGCCCATGCATATTCGGGAAGGGGGAAGAAGGGTGGTCCGCCCGCCTCGAGTGAACCCTGATGAGGTGGGAAAATGGAAATAGGGGTCTAGTATAGAAACATAGGCTTCCCGCTTACATGCATTACCTTGGGCCGATATTCTTCCACGTCATAAAGCTCTCTTACATCCACCCGTTTTTGACCGGTCGTTATAGTACTCAGTGGTATATCGGTATAGATTCCTCGGCTCAGAGCAACCAGGCGGCCAAATATGGCCTTTAGGAAAAGATCAATGGCCATATTGGCAAAATTGACTGCCACCATAAGATCCAGGGAATCCGGAGCCCCGCTTCTCATAAGATAGGACAATCTTTGATTGAGGACGTCTTCGCCGGTCAGTGTCTTGAGGATTTCGCCGGTCTCTTCCCCTATCCCGCCAAGTTTGCAATGCCCGTATGCATCCTTTTCACCGTTCATCAGGACCTCGCCGCCGATCATCCGGGCACCTTCGGAGATCGTAATCATCGCATAGTTCTTGGGATTAGCCCTTTTATCCTTCATGATCAGCTCCGCGAGCTTGGCCGGATCAAAAGGAATTTCAGAGATAATTGCCCTATCCACCCCCGCCAGGTAAGCGGATATCAAAGAAGTTTCACCACAGTAGCGCCCGAAGAGCTCTACGACTGCAATCCTTTCATGAGAACCGGTGCAGGTCCTGAGGGAATGTATCAGACTGACGCCCCTGGTAACAGCGGTGGAAAAGCCAATGCAGTAATCTGTGCCAAAGACATCATTATCCATGGTCTTGGGGATCGCGATAACCGGGAATCCTTCCCTGTGTAATCTTTCCCCAAAGCCGAGGGTATCATCTCCTCCTATGGGTATAACGGCGTCAATCTTCAGGAGTTCAAGATTCTTCAGGACATAGGGGGTAAAGTCCCTGACAGCATCTCCTTTCTTAAACAATTTTCTCTGGGATTTGGGGACATCCATTTCCCTGGCAGCAGCCGGGTTTGTTCGTGAGGTATGAAGATAGGTGCCGCCATAACGGTCGATAGTCCGGACCTCTGCCGGCACAAGTTTTTGGAAACAGCGCCCCGATGCCCCTAGATCATCAGGGTCATATTCCAAAAGCCCGGCCCACCCCCGCCTGATTCCTACAACCTTAATCCCCTCGCTTGCTGCCCTGTACACTAAGGCCTTGATGCAAGGATTAAGTCCGGGGACGTCTCCCCCACCGGTCAAGATTGCAATGGTCGATTTACGCTTTGTCTTCTTTTTCATTGAACCCATCTCCTGGTATAATTAAGATCTTGAGGAGGTAGATGAACTGCGATCACTATTCTTGTCTATCGTGAATCACCTGTGAATGGCGGATTTACTGCAATAAGGCACCTGTTCGATACCCAACCACTCTAACCTAGAAAAACAGGCCTACCGTGTCAAGATGATTCCAGCATGTATTCAGCAGTCTTCGCCCCTATGATGGCTTGACTTCGATTTTGTGTTGACAAGTGCCGCTAAAAGGATATGGTTATTAGATTAAGAGATTCTAAGGAGGGTTAGCTATGCCTGCTTCTCAAAACATTCAGGCCTCCATCGAGAGATCTTCATGGATCAGGAAGATGTTTGAGGAGGGGAACGTAAGAAGGGCAAAATATGGGGCAGAAAATGTCTTTGATTTCAGCCTTGGAAACCCCGATCTGGAACCACCGACCAGGTTCAGGCAGGTCCTTAACGAACTCATCAACGATCCCTCGCCGCGCCAGCACGCCTATATGCCCAATGCCGGCCTTATTGAGACCAGACAGGCCGTCGCCGATTACCTTAATAAGAATAACAGGCCCAATTTTACACCCGATGAGATTGTGATGACCGTGGGTGCGGGAGGTGCGCTAAATGCTGTCCTTAAGACGATTCTCAACCCAGGGGATGAGGTAATTATCCCGAAACCCTATTTTGTGGAATATGATTTCTATCTTGATAATCATCAAGGAGTCCCCAAACCTGTGGCATCAAAGGATGATTTCTCCCTTGATTTTGACACCATTTCGGATGCCGTCACTGAGAAGACAAAGGCCGTCCTGATAGATTCCCCTAATAACCCCACGGGTAAGGTCTATCAGGAAGGGGAACTAAAGGAATTGGCCGGGGTGCTTGCCCATTACAGTCAGAAATTGGGGGAACCCATATACCTGATCTCGGACGAACCATACAGGAAGATCATTTATGACGGTATTTCGGTTCCGAGCATCTTTGACCTCTATGACGAAAGCTTTGTAGTAACCTCCTTTTCCAAAGACCTTTCCCTGCCGGGGGAAAGGATCGGGTATGCGGCTGCAAATCCAGAGATGTCGGATAAAAAGATGATAATCGCAGGAATGGTCCTTTCAAACAGGATCCTTGGCTATGTCAATGCCCCGGCATTGATGCAGAGGGCCATTAAATTCTTGCTGGAGGAAAGCGTAGATATCTCGGTATACCAAAAGAGAAGGGATAAGCTCTGCGATGCACTGGCCTCTTTAGAGTATGATTTTGTAAGACCGGGAGGCGCCTTTTATCTCTTCCCAAGGACTCCCATAGAAGATGATGTGGCCTTTGTGGCCGCCCTTCGGGAGGAAAACATACTCACAGTGCCGGGCAGGGGTTTCGGGGGGCCTGGTCATTTTAGAATCGCCTACTGTGTCTCAGAGGACGTGATTGATAGGGCCTTGCCCGGATTTGGAAAGGTCATGAAAAAAATGAAGCCTGGAAGGTAAGTGGCAGAGGGCTGAATGCGTTAAAGGGAGGATTAAACCATGTATTCGAAGATGCTTTCGTTGAGATTTCCAAAAAAGATCGTCAACGAGCCCGTAGCTGTAAATCTTGTGAAGAAGTTTGACCTCTCCTTCAACATTCTTAAGGCAACCATCTATCCGCGAAAGGAGGGATTTATGGTGCTCGAACTCAGCGGGCACCGTAAGAATTTCCAGAAGGGTGTTCGTTATCTAAAGGGCCTTGGTATCAAGGTTGAAAGCATCGGGCAGGATATTAAGCGTGACGAAGAGACCTGCTTCCAGTGCGGGGCCTGTACAGCCGTCTGTCCCACAGGGGCCCTATACATAAAAAGGCCAGATATGGAGGTCATCTTTGATAGGGATAGTTGCAGCGCTTGCGAATTGTGCGTCTCAGCCTGCCCAGCCCGGGCCATGAAGGTAAGATTCGACAGGAGTCTTCTCTACTGATAACTTCTCTCTAACATCTTCCCCAAGCCGCTCCCCTTTGTCCCAGACATACTTGCTCACAACTCTTCTCATTTGTAGAAATGCGCAAATCATTCAAGATCATAACCCTCGGCTGCAAGGTCAACCAGTACGAATCCGCCTATCTCAAGGAACAACTGGTCCGCGCCGGATGGCGCCGGGCGGGGAACACGGAAAGGGTTGATGCGGCAATCGTAAATACATGCATCGTCACGCAAAGGGCCTCTCACCAATCCAGACAGGCCGTCCGAAAGGTCATCAGGGAGAATCCAAATGCCACGGTTGCGGCCATTGGCTGCTATGCACAGGTGCTCCCCGAGGAACTATCCGGAATACCCGGGGTAGCACTCATAGCGGACAACACCAGGAAGGGGCATCTTCCCAAGCTTTTGTTGGAGGCTGAAAGGTCAGGTAAAAAGACCGTCCTTTCAAGCCCATTTGAGGCTGGGATGCCATTTGAGCCCCTCCCCATAGGGCAGTTCCCGGACCGAACCAGGGCCTATTTAAAGATTCAAGACGGGTGTGAGTCCTTTTGCAGTTACTGCATTGTGCCTTTCTCCAGGGGGCCTTATAGGAGTCTTTCGCCGGAGGAGATCCTGTCCATGATCGAGTCCTTGGCCAAATCGGGACACAAGGAGATCGTACTGACAGGTATTCACCTTGGGAAATATGGTATAGACCTAAGGGAAGGGATTAACCTCTATAGGCTATTGCGGATGATAGGAAGGGAGAGCTTTCCGCTGCGCTTTAGGTTGAGCTCACTTGAGCCCGATGAGATAGCCCTGGACCTAATAGAGCTGGTAGCGGCCGAAGCATGGCTTTGCCGTCACTTTCACACCCCCCTTCAGAGCGGTGATAATGGGGTGCTAAAGAGGATGAACCGTAACTATACCACCCGGAAGTTTGTTGAGCTTGTGGAATACATTCACCGCTCAATCCCCCTGGCAGCGATAGGCATCGACATCATGGCTGGATTTCCTGGAGAAGATCTCGCTGCACACCAAAATACCCTCTCACTCATTAGGGACCTGCCAGTATCATACCTCCATGTCTTCCCGTTTTCATCCCGCCCCGGGACCCCGGCCTCGGGCTTTGATGGCAAGCTAGATCCGGATGTCATAAAAAAGAGGGCCGCAGGGATACGGGAGCTCGGTCAAGACAAAAGGATTGAATTTTATCGCAGCTGTCTGGGAAGGGAGTTCCTGGTCCTCCCTGAGAAGTGGCATTCAAAGGAAAAGAGGATAATGAGGGGCACCAGTGATAATTATCTCCCTGTGCTTTTTGCTCAGCCTTCCGATTCAAAAGACCAGCTTGTTCCCATACGCACAGAGAGGGTGAACAAAGGTATCGTGATCGGGTCCCCCGTGTGATAACCTATCTTGACGTAAGTAACCGTAACCCGGACGAGCCGGAGGCCTTGTTCGACCTGCCCGCAATGCCTTTTGACACGTTCGAGATAGCTCCTCAATTTCGATATTGGTGCTGCGGTTATTATTACATCCTCAAGCACTGTGCATGGCAGGCGGGTATTCTGCGGTTCGATATTCTCTTTTCCCTTCGATATTCTCACACTACTAAAACAGATTCGCTGCTTGAATCGGCGCCAATGCCATCAGCTCTCGACCTCTGTGAATCTTTACCAATATATCTTTCAGGGAATCAAAGGCCCTGGCAGGCCTATGGATCTGATACCTCCATTTCCCTCTCTGAGGCCTGGCGGAGCAAGCGTCCTTTGATCCTGAAAAGAGAAGGACTAAGGCTTACGTGGTATGTGTGGGGGTTGCGGAAACGCTTGTAGGCGGAGTCAAGCTGCTTCAGGTTCTTTAGGGTGGATTTACGAATGTCGTGGACCGAGGGACTCTCATACACCAACTTCCCTTTTTGAAATATGGGTACCATGAGCTCCTCCATCTTGAAACGCCTTGGATAGGTCTTGAACACATGGGAAAAGATCGGATGATACGCACGAAAAGATCGCCCCTTAGGGATTCGGTCCTCCTTTCTAAAAAGCACATCACCCCTCATCCGCCCCTTTTGGTCATACATTCTCACCACCTTTTTGACACCAGGATTGGTGATTTTTTCGGGGTTATCGGATCTCTTGATCTTGGGAACCATCCGCTCCCCTTTTTCGTCCAGGGCAGTAAGCTTATAGACGCCGCCTAGGGCAGGGCATGAAAAGGAGGTCACAAGTCTTGTACCAACTCCCCAGATGTCCACTCGGGCCCCCTGTCTCTTGAGGGTTTCGACTATCCACTCGGCAAGATCGCTTGAGGCCACTATGGAGGCATTCGGGAATCCAGCCTCATCCAGCATACGACGAGCCTCCTTGCTCAGATAGGCCAGGTCACCGCTGTCAAGGCGGATGCCCCACAGCTCATGGCCCTTTTTCCTCAGCTCCCTTCCCACCTGAATGGCATGAGGCACCCCGCTCCGAAGAGTATCATAGGTATCGACCAGAAGGAGACAGGAATCGGGATACACCTGGGCGTAGGCGCGGAAGGCCTCCAGTTCCTGGGGAAAGCTCTCCACCCAGGAGTGGGCATGAGTCCCCCGGACAGGTATCCCGTAAAGACGCCCTGCAAGCACATTGGAGGTGGCATCCACCCCCCCGATGTAAGCGGCACGGGATGCCATTAAGGCCCCATCGGGTCCATGGGCCCTCCGCAGCCCAAACTCGACCACAGGAGCTCCCTGTGCCGCCCAGCGCACCCTGGCCCCCTTAGTGGCAACAAGGGTCTGAAAATTCATAACATTGAGCAACGTGCTCTCGATGAGCTGTGCCTGTGGCAGTGGTGCAGTTACCCGGATCAAAGGCTCATGGGGGAAGACTATTGTCCCTTCGGGGATGGCCCACAGGTCTCCGGTAAATGAAAAATTTTCCAGGTACTCCAAGACCTCTTTGGGAAATACACCTAAACGCTCCAGATAGGAAAGGTCCTCCTGACTAAAGTGCAGTTTCCGTATATAGTCGATCAAATCCGCAAGACCGGCAAGCACACAATAGCCCCCGTCATCGGGGATTTTGCGGAAGAAATAGTCGAAGTTGGCCCACTGCTCCTTCTTTCCCTCCAGCACATATCCACCCACCATGGTGAGCTGATAAAGATCGGTCTGTAAAGCCCACTGTGACCACATCTGGAACGTCTCCTCTATTAAACCTGCTTCTCGATTATAACTCTCAAATCCAATGCATCAACACATTACGGCCGCATCACGGTCGCTTTCCTCTTCTGAGCTTCCTTGATGTCTCCTTCCATCCCTTCCGCTTTCTTCCCTTGGCCCTCCGATAAGGGTCAGGGTCCCTTGATATATCAAGTATAAAGCTCCCGGGTGTCACGTGGAGCGCCTCGTACCTCATTTTTTCCTCTCTTGATGTTGCGGCACTGCGACTTTCAATGGCCTCCTGAGAAACCGGGGGACCTGAGATGAATTTTTCTGGGATTCGATGACACAAGAAAAGCATACCAAAGGGATAGAACTGGACCCCCTCCCTTTCCGCCGCGCTGGCCAGCACCTCCAACAGCACCGGCTCCTGATCACGACGACGGCCCATTCTCAAGGCCATATCCGCATCAGAGGCCAAGGCCAGGTACCGATCTTCAACCGATCTCAAGCCCTTTTCCATTACCACTGGATGGGCCCTCCGCCTTACGGCCGTAAAGAGGACCTTGGGCAGAGACCGAGGGGGATTTTCAAAGTCAAACCTCCAGTGGGTCTCCGTTGCCCTTATTCGTTTTCCCTCCAGCTCAAACAGGCCCCTGTCCTTACCCAGGAGCACTTCATTGATGTGGGATTGTCTCACATAACTCCAGCCTTCCTCCTCATGAAAGGCCTGGAGCAGTTCCTTTAAGCCCACGAACCCTCGCCTGTCCGGCACAATCCCGAATTCATCTGGCCTCCGGCCAAGGATATAAAGCAGGATCCGAGCCAGGTTAGCCACCTTTATTTGATGATTACGTCTACCCAGAATGAGGCTCCTTCCAATTACCTAAGTCCGTCTTCCATCTCGGCATCCTCTTTCCTGAGCCCCCCAACACGGGGATGGGGTCTCCCGCAATCGGTAACCACCAGTGCCACCACGATCTCATCTGACCTGGGGGCATCATCCACCCTTACTGTCATGGCATCGAAGTGGGTGCGCACAAAGGCCGCGTCCTTAAAATTGATGGGCACATCGATCTCTGTCCCCATACCACCCACCTTCTTTGCTGAAGGGATCAAGGACTTTCCTCCACACACTGAGTCACGAAAGGGTTTGCCCAACTTGGGATGAAGAATGGCCGCCGCATGTTCACGCTCTCCCCCTTCTCCGACTATCGCCGCCTTTCCGTAGCTTTCGGCTTTCTCGGGTGCAATTCCCAAGGCATCGACGGCCATTTTACCGAGAATTCCCCCCAGTTCTTCCCCTGCATCCATCAAAGGAGACAGGTCTTCGACATATTGCCCGGCAAAGGGATTTTGTATTACAGCTATAGCGGCGGCCCTCCTGCCTGGTGGATCCATCCTACGGCCCCCTTCCATATGGATCTCCTCCAATATGGTTACATATTTTATCACCTCCATGAGCAAATCCTCCTTTATTCTTTACTTGACCAGCCTCTGTCGAAAAAAATCGGTCATGGTCACCCTCCCTTGAACAGCCACAAGCGCCCCAAAAATTATCCCTTTTTGCACTAGCCCTTCTACCCTTTCCATGGCCCGTGAAATAGCTATCCTCCTTTTTTCTTCGCTCAAGGGCCCTACCTTTACGGTCACAGGGAGTCCTAGGATGTCCGTGTTGGGGTCTAGCTC
>JAUUVE010000190.1 GCA_030589715.1 Desulfobacteraceae bacterium
AAATGGCCCCTGCCTTCCCAAGATCCGCCACTTGCCGGTCCCAGACGCCTGGTGGCGAAACAAGGCAGGTAATGACCGGTTTCTTCTGATTCCATTCAATGAGTAAGTCAGAGATATTTGCCACTGCCTCTCTATTGGCTGAGGCGAACATCATCAGCAGTATAATGCCATCTATGTTACTCTCTTCCATGACTGCCTTGATAATGCCGTGAATAGACGAAGAGTCATACCAGGCAGGTCCCATGTCCACAGGGTTTGTCCTGATGGCCAAAGGGGGCAGAAGTCCATTAATGATCGCCTGTGTCTCAGATTTGAATGGGGGTGTCTTCAGCCCCTCGGCCTCGCAGACATCGCAGGCCGCCATCCCCGGTCCTGCCTGGCCTGTGAGAACGGCAATCCGCGGACCTTCAGGTGGGGGACATACTGCCAATGCCTGGGCCAAATCCAGGAGGGACTGAATGTTATCTACGCAGAGGATCCCGACCTGCCTGAGGGCCCCCTCATAGACCCCCTGATTTCCGGCCATAGAGCCTGTGTGCGAAAGGGAGGCCTTATCTCCGGTTTTTGAATTTCCGGTCTTGAAGGCCACGATCGGCTTCTTCCCCATATTGGCTCTTGCCGCCTCCATCAGACGCTTAGGTTCATCCATACCCTCCAGGTAGAGGGCGATCACCTCAGTTTCAGGGTCATCTGCCAAGTATGGAAGAATCTCGGCAAAGTCTACATTCAGTCTATTGCCCAAGCCCACGATTTTGCTAAGCCCTACGCCCTGCCGCATGGCCATGAAGGCAAACAGATGGGAGATCCCGCCGCTCTGGCTCACCAAGCTGAGACCACCCTTCTGCACCCATGAGAACTCAGGGGTGAAGGAGGCGTTTAAGTCCCTGTGCAGATTGATCATCCCAAAGGTGTTGGGACCGATCACCGGTATACCGGCCCTGCGGGCGATTTGGGCCAATGCCATCTGGTGCTGGGCCCCCGAGGGGTCGTCGATCTCCTTGAATCCCGCCGTAATAAGGACGATTCCCTTAACGGCCTTACGCTCGCATTCTTCAAATATCTGTGGGACCACTCCAGCGGGAACCACAACGATGGCCAGGTCGATCGATCCTGGAAATCCGTCTATGGATGGAGATGATGGTATACCCATGATCTCCTTTGAGCCTGGGTTTATTGGTACGATCCGCCCTTCAAAACCCCCGCTTGTCAGGCTCCTCATAACGTGATAGCCCAGCTTTGCAGGGTTTTCAGAGGCCCCAATGACGGCCACGGTTTCAGGGTTGAAGACTGCCTTGAGGTTGCTCTCTATTCCTATCTCACTCATTCTAAACCAGGGTGAATCTTATATCCTTAAAGAAAAAGCTTTTGGTCTTCTAACCAACTATCCCCTCGGTTTTCTGCTAGTTTTCAATCGTCAATCAACAATCAACAATCATCAATCCCATAGCCTGTCGATCTTTATAATCTATTGAGATAAATCGTCAATAGAAATTATGGAAATAATGTGGTGAGGCAAGAGTCAGGATCCGAAATAGCCGTGTGGTCAAGGAGTGTTGAGTTTATGTGATAGGCATGCTACCTTCTACACAGTGGCGTGAAAGGGGTAGCCGTTCACAGATCATCTCACCGGTGTTCTATTTGTGGCTTAGAACCATTTTACAAAAAAGAATATCGAATCACGCCATAGGCGTGATCGAAGGATTACAAGACTCTTTCCGATGAAATTGGAATACCGTTGAACCTGCCAGTCGGCAGACAGGTTTGATAAACGGAACTAAGAATAACTTAGCATGACAAAACATTCGCTCCCCGACCCCTGAGCACGGTAACGGTTTGCGAAAGAGGTTTTGCATGGACATGGAAAGGGAAATCATCAAAAAGGTCGCGGACACCATTTCCAAAAATAGGATGCTGGAGCATGGTGATCGGGTGGTGGTGGCACTCTCTGGGGGGCCCGATTCTGTTTGCCTCCTGGATATACTCTATAGACTCCAAGACCCTTTCGGGATCGATTTGGTGGTGGCCCATTTTGACCATAGCCTCAGACCGGGCGAGGACGAGTCTGAGACACAATTCGTTGAGTCAATGGCAGAATCCCTTGATCTTCCTTTTGAAACGAAAAGGGCAGGGGCCGTTCTAAGGGCGGGGGACTCTTCCCTGGAGGAAAGGGCCAGGGAGGCCAGGTATCAGTTCCTGGAGGAGGTAAGAGAGGAGGTCCAGGCACAAAAAATTGCCCTGGGCCACAATTTGAACGACCAGGCCGAGACGGTTCTCATGAGGCTCTTGCGGGGGAGCGGCCCATCAGGGTTGGCCGGGATACCGCCTTACCGGGATGACAAGGTGATCAGACCGCTGATTGAACTTCGCCGTGAGGAGATCGAGGGGTACCTTGGGACGAGGGGTTTACAGTATGTCTCAGACCCTTCAAATCTTGACACCAGGCTCTTGAGAAACAGAATCCGTCTGGAGCTCCTCCCTCAGCTCAAGAAATACCAGCCAAAGATCATGGAACTCTTGGGGCAGACAGCAGAGATCATGAGAACAGATGATGTCTGGCTGGAGGAGGAGGCCGAGGTGTGGATCAATGAAGTCGCCGAAAAGGGGGCAAATGGGAAGGTCTCAATCCCCTTGTCTCCCTTTGCAGCACTCCCCGAGGCCTTAAAGGCCCGTGTTATCCGGCAGGCCTTGAGGAGGGCCGGGGGAAATCTGCGGCGTGTGGGGTTTCGTCATGTGGAGGCGATAAATCGTGTGGCAGCGGGTGAGAGGCCTCAGGCCCGGGTCGATCTCCCCAATGGGGTAACTGCCAGGAGGGTGTATGACAATCTGGTCTTCTCCAAGAAAGATGCAGAGGTCGCGCAGGGCTTTTGTTACTCCCTCGGGGGCCCGGGGGAGTCCTACCTGGAATCCCTGGAGTGCACTATCATCCTTGAGGAAATGGAAAAAGTGATCCTCCCTGACATGGGGGCCTCGCCGTGGATCGCATTCCTTGACGCAGGCCGCATAACCTATCCATTGATGATCAGGAATTTCAGGCCAGGGGATAGGTTTGTCCCCCTCGGTATGGGGGGGCACAGGAAGCTTAAGGACTTCTTTATTGACCTCAAGGTTCCCTCGGAGATAAGGAAACGAATCCCAATCTTGACCTGCAAAGATACCCTGCTCTGGGTTTGCGGTCTGAGGATTGACGACCATTTCAAGGTGACATCAGAGACCAGAAGGGTTTTGAAGATCTCATTCGATAGGTGGGTCCTGGAAAAGGGGGATAAATTATGAATGAACCACTGCCCCTCATGAGGAAGGATTTGGAATTTATCCCCTTGCAGCATGAAGGCCAGCAACTGGTACTGATTCGTGACCAGCTTGGACTGGTTGAGGAGGGTAAGGCAATATCCCCACCGCTTTATCAGATCATGGTCCTATTGGACGGGACCCGAACCATGAGGGATTTGCAGATGGTGCTTATGAGGCAAAAGGGGGGCGTTCTGGTAGGGACGGATGAAGTAAAGGCCCTCCTGGATCATCTCGATGATTCATGCCTGCTCGATTCGGAGAGGTTTAGGGTGGCAAGAAACCGGATAGTCGCCGAGTTTGCCTCAAAGAAGGTCAGGCCTTGCTCCCACTGTGGGCAGAGCTACCCAAAAGATGTCTCAGAACTTGAAGGAAGGCTTAATGAGATCCTGACCAGCCAACCACCAATTCCTAAACCAGAAGGGAAGATCAGGGCGTTGGTGGCACCCCATATTGACTTTGCTGCCGGACACAGGGTCTACTCAAGGGCCTATCAGACGCTCAGTTATACGGCACCTTCCAGGGTCGTGGTGCTCGGGGTAGGGCATAGTCTGGCAGGTGAGCTTTTCAGTTTGACCGATAAGGATTTCGAGACACCTATGGGGGTAATAAGGAATGAACAGACTCTGATCAATGAATTGCGAGAAGTGGGTGGGGATATCATTTCAGAGAGTGATTTCCCCCACCGCTCAGAGCATTCCATCGAGTTTCAGGCCATCTTTTTGCAGCACCTCCTCAAGGGGAAAGGCTTTACCATCATTCCCATCCTTTGTGGCTCGATCCAGTCATGTTTTCCTGACTGCGGCAGGGACGCTTACCTGGAAAAGGCCACCCCCTTTCTCAATAAGCTGAGAGAGACACTCATGGAGGCAGAAGGGGAGACCCTCCTTGTTGCGGGGGTCGACTTCTCCCACATTGGCCCAAAATTCGGTCATGAGAGGCCGGCCCAATACCTGGAGGGCCAGTCAGAGGCCCATGATAAGAACCTTATGGAGTATTTGTGCAAGCTGGATGCAGACAGATTTTGGGAGGAATCAAGGAATGTAAATGATCAATTCAATGTCTGCGGGTTCTCTGCCCTTGCATGTATGCTTGAGATTTTACCACCTTGCAAGGGGGAGGTGCTTGGTTACCAACTATGGCATGAAGAGGCGACCAGGTCAGCAGTCAGTTTCGCGGCCATTCTCTTTACCTCCTGAGCCTTGATCGCATGTCCCTTTCACGACAAAGTGTTTTCCATAGTGCCCGAACGAAAACCTTGAAATGAAGACCTTCAATTTAAATGAGATATCATCAACAAACTGAAATTACTTTCTTTTTTAAATCCGCAATCCAAAATCTAAAATCGTGCCTGAACGGACTTTTCGTTCAGGCACTACATAGCCCTTATCAATCGGTTTGGATTGAGGGCTTGACTGAGGGGCTGCGGTTAACAAAGATCATCCCCAGACTGACCAGGGTCAGGGCAAAAACTAGATTCGCACTGATGACCTCACCCAGGATCAGGGCCCCGCTTAGGAACACACCAAATACCGGTGTGAAGAAGGAAAAGGCATGCAGGAGGCTTACGGGATAACGATGTATGAGTTCAAACCAGAGGAGATAGCTCAGGAAGGCCACTATAATACACTGGTAAAAGACCGAGAAACCCGTAGGGAATGAAAAGCCGGATATAAGCGGGTCTTCCATCATAATACTCAATAGGAACAGCAGGGGGGTGGAGAATAGGACCTGATAAAAGAGGGTCTGCAAGGGGAGCGTGCGGTGGGCAAGGAATCTTTTTATATATAATGTAGTAGCCCCCCACAAGGCCCCTGCTCCGAGGGCCATTAGATCACCGCGCAGGGTGCCAAGAGAAAGGGGGCCCACGTCTTTAATGAAAAGGACCACTACCCCGGCAAAGGCCAATATAAGGCCTGCCGCCTTCCAGGGATTTAGCCGGTCACCTTTTAGGAAAAAATGGGCTCCCAGGGCCACAAAAAAGGGGGCACTGTAGACCAATATATATGTTCG
>JAUUVE010000231.1 GCA_030589715.1 Desulfobacteraceae bacterium
AAAAGGAGTGCTTTGGAATCCTGGACAAGGTCTTTCCCATGGGAAGGGAGGGGCTGAGAGAGATTGTCCCCACATGTTTTGACTGCCCCCACAAGGGGTCCTGCCTCAAGACCGCCCTGGCAACCAAAGAAGGCCTCGCCCTCAGGGGTAAAACCCTTGACCGTACACCTGTCAAGGGACTTGTTGACCGGCTTAAGAGATGGTCAGAGAGAAAGGAACTCAGCCGGCTCATGAAACAAGAACAGGGAAAGAGGAGATGACCAAAGAGCTAATCTGTCCTTACTGCCAATTTTCTAAAGAGGTCCCTAAGGAGAAGATACCTGAGGGCACCAAGGGGGCACTCTGTCCCCGATGTGGTCAGCACTTCGCCCTTTCCCTTCCGGAAGATGGCCCCCGCCTGGTCACTGACAAAGCCGCGGCGGATAGGGAGTTAAGGGGACCGGGGGAAGAACCTGAAAAGGGGACCGAGCGCCGTGGCGCCCCATGGGAGAAAAGGTCGGAGGTGGGCATCTGGCAGGGAATCTATCAGACCTTTAAGGCGGCCCTCTTTTCTCCTGCGAGGCTCTTTGGCGGCTTGACCTTTACCGATGGTATAAAGGAACCCCTTGCCTTTGGTCTCCTGGTTGGCTCCATAGGTAGCATGTTCGGGCTCTTCTGGCAGTTCCTGGTGCTATCCGGGGGAATCTCTTCCTTTGATCTACCTCTCTTTGACCAGTTCCCAATCGGTCTTGTTTTTCCGGCCTTGCTAGTTGTTATCCCCATCTATGTGACGGTGCGCATGTTTCTTTACAGCACGCTCCTACACCTGTTATTGCTTGTTGTTGGCGGGGGAAAAAATGGTTACGAGGCCACCTTCAGGGTGGTATCTTATTCCCAGGCCACCCACGCATTGGGGCTTATACCAATCCTTGGTGGCTGGATTGGCGAGATCTGGCAGCTTATTATCCAGATAATCGGACTGCGTGAAATCCATGAGACGTCATATTTGAGGGTAATCCTTGCATTCTTAATCCCGGTGGCCCTCTTATTCCTCCTGGCGATTGCGCTCCTGATCCCCCTGCTCATATATCTTTTTGGAAATGCTACAACCTACTAGACTCCAGGAAAAACTTCTTAATATACCTTTTAGTTCAGGAAATAGCGACTATGGCACATGAAATCTTCCGCTGGTTAGGGGACGAGGCACTCCTTCAGGGTCTTGCTAGGGATTTCTCCACCATTACCCTGTTGATCGTCATTGCTGTCAGTAACCTGGTCCTCTCAAAAGGGGCCGATTGGATGATCGACGGTGTTGTCCGCCTTGCCCTCAGGACCGGCCTGCCCAGGATAGTGATTGGGGCAACGATTGTTTCTCTGGGAACCACCATGCCAGAGGCAGTTGTCTCGGTCATGGCCGCCTGGATGGGCAATCCCGGGCTGGCCCTGGGTAATGGCGTGGGATCTATCATCGCAGATACCGGCCTCATATTTGGGCTGGCCTGCGTGCTGGGCTCCATGCCCATGAACCGCTTCATCCTCAATCGAACGGGTTGGGTACAGGTGGGGGCCGCAACACTCCTCGTAGTAATTTCCCTGATCCTTTTGGTAACCACCAAAGGCCAGCCGGTCCTCGGGAGATGGGTGGGTTTTCTGTTTCTCTTTCTCCTGGCCGGCTACATGTACATTACCTACGTATGGGCCAAACAGGCAGTGCCCACTGAAGGGGAAAACCAAGGGGATCCCTCTTCGGCTGGTCTGGGCATATCTTTCCTTCTGATAGTGGGTGGGCTCTTTTTGGTGGTCTTGGGTGCCAGGGTGGTGATCCCTTGTGCCTCTGAGATCGCACACCGGATGGGCGTGCCTGAGGATGTCATAGCGGCAACCATGGTTGCCTTTGGCACCTCCCTTCCGGAATTGATCACGGCCGTTTCCGCTATTCGCAAGGGGCATCCCGAAATCGCGGTGGGGAACGTTGTTGGTGCGGATGTCCTCAACTGCCTCTTTGTGGTGGGTGCTGCTGCCGCAGCCAGACCCCTGGAGATTCCACCCAACTTTTTTACCTTTCACTTCCCTGCCATGCTTATTATACTTTTCTCCTTTAGGATCTTTATTGCCGTAAACAAGGACGGTTGGTTCAAAAGAGGTCAAGGGGCCTGGCTACTGGGGATTTATCTGGTCTACGTGGTCACTCAGTATACCCTAAACATAGGCAGTACCCACGGATAGGCATTGAAGAAAGTGAGGCCTTATCTTGGCAAATAGGATCGACTATAAGGACGTCTTAAACCCTGCCCAGCTAGAGGCGGTCATGACCCTTGAGGGTTCCCTGCTGGTTATAGCGGGGGCGGGCAGCGGAAAGACCAGGACATTGGTCTACCGGGTGGCACGCCTGGTGGAGACAGGTGTCTCTCCCGAGTCCATCCTGCTCCTCACCTTTACCAGAAAGGCCGCCCAGGAGATGCTGGACAGGGCGGCGGGTCTCTCAGATGCAAGGTGCAGGTTTGTATCCGGAGGGACCTTTCATTCCTTGGCCCTGAGGGTACTCAGGACCCATGCCGAGCTCGTGGGCTTCAAGAACTCATTTACCATACTGGACCGATCCGATATGGAAGAGGTCATCCGTTCACTCGTCCCGGAGCTCCAGATCCCCAAGGGCGCCCCAAGATTTCCAAAGCGGACCACCCTGGCCAACATCTTGAGTAAATCGGCAAACCTCCAGATGCCCATTGATGAATTTATGACTGAAGAATATGGGCAGTTCCTCCACTTTATTTCTGAGATCGATAGGTTGGGGAGGCTATATACGGCCTACAAGAAGGCCAACCTGTTGATGGACTACGATGATCTTATCCTCTATCTGAGGAGGCTTTTGGCAGAAAGGGAAGAGGTACGGCAGGACCTGAGCCGGCAATATCGCTATGTCATGGTAGATGAGTATCAGGATACCAATACCATTCAGGCCGATATTGTCAGGTGGTTGGCCCATGAGCACAGAAATATCATGGTGGTGGGGGACGACTCGCAGTCCATCTACTCTTTCAGGGGGGCCAACTACAGAAATATGTTTGACTTCCCGGCCCAGTTTCCGGAGGCCAAGATCATAAAACTGGAAGAGAACTATCGCTCCACCCAGCCGGTCCTTACATTTACAAATGCCCTAATGGATTCGGCCAGTGAAAGCTACACAAAGTGCCTTTTCACAAAACGTTCGGGAGGGGAACGGCCAAAGGTGTTTGATACCAGGACAGAGCCGGAGCAGGCCATCTTTGTGTATCAGTATATCAGGGAACAGTTGGGACAGGGCCGATCTCTTGCCGATTTCGCCGTGCTCTTCCGGGCGGGCTACCACTCCTTTGAGTTAGAGGCGGAACTCACACGCCAAGGGGTCCACTATGTAAAACATGGTGGCTTCAAGTTCCTGGAATCGGCCCACATAAAGGATTTCCTGGCGCATCTGAGGGTCGTGGTCAACAAGGATGAGGCCGTAAGCTGGATCCGCATCCTGAGGCTTGTCAAGAATGTGGGCCAGGGAAAGAGCCAGACCATCATCCGATGGATGAATAAAAACCAGGTCCCTCCTGGGAGGGTTGGGGAATGGCCCGGGGCCGCCAAGAATGTCACCGGTCTGAAGCCCCTCTCCGGGCTCATATCTCGCCTGGCCTCCAAAGACATCAGACCAAAGAAGGCCGTAGAGGAGGTCCTGGAGTATTATCTCCCCATCTTGAAAGAGAAGTTTGATGACCATCCCAGGCGCCAGAAGGAGCTGGAACAGTTGATTTCCATGGCCAGCCGATACAGGAAACTGAGGAGCTTTCTGGATGATCTCGTCCTGGAGCCCCCCACCAGTCCTGCAGATCTCGACTCTGAGGGGAGGACCGAAACACTCACCCTCTCAACGGTCCATTCGGCCAAGGGTCTTGAATGGCCGGTGGTCTTTATAATCTGGGTCATGGATGGGAGGTTCCCTCCCTTAAGGGCATATGATAACCCCTCGGCCCTGGAAGAGGAACGTCGTCTCATGTATGTGGCAGCCACCCGGGCCAGGGACCAGTTGATCGTATGTTATCCCGGGCAGGAATCAGCCGTCTCATGGCCCATGGCAGGTCGAGGGAACGGCTTGTCATCCTTTATCCGGGAGCTTCCCGGTGATGTCATTTCCTTTGAGTCGGTGGGGATTCCGAAAAGGTCCTTTGGTGCTTATGGGGAGAAGAGAAGCGCCAATATCTATAAAGGAGATCAGGGGGAATCATCGGGGTTCTCCTCTGGCGACAGGGTCAGGCACCCGGCCTTTGGCCCGGGGGTGGTCTCAAAGTTTGTGGGTGATGACAAGGTGGAAGTGCTCTTTAGGAACTTTGGGCGTAAGCTGTTACATCTGGAGTATACGACCCTGGAGAAGGTTTGAAAAACCGTTATGTAAATTCTCAATAATCTCGGGCACCATGGTGTTCGGCCATTTCTTCCAAACTTATTGAGAGGTTACACCGTTATCCCCCATTCCTTTTTTTAAGGGCCGCCAGGATCTTCTCCGGAGTGATTGGCAGATCCTTGATCCTGACGCCTATGGCATCGTATATGGCGTTGGCAATCGCCGGGGCTGACGGAACACAGCCCGGCTCTCCG
>JAUUVE010000422.1 GCA_030589715.1 Desulfobacteraceae bacterium
AAAGATCGTGTTCGGGTCACTAAATCAGACACGCCTCTCAGCGGCAGCCGGAGGTGTCGGGGTAGCCCGGGCATGTCTTGACGCCGCAACATCCTACTGCCAGGAAAGGGAGCAGTTTGGGAAACCCATCGGCCAGTTCCAGATGAACCAGGATATGATCGCACAGATTGCTGCAGAAATCGAAGCGGCCCGTCTGGTTGTCTACAAGGCGGCATGGCAAAAGGATCAGGGCCAACTGGGTAACACCCTGGAGGTTGCCTACGCCAAATACCTGGCTGGAGAAGTGGCGGTCAAGGCATCTCACGTGGCAATGAAAATCCTGGGTGCCTATGGGTATTCCACCGAGTATCCGGTGGCCCGATACTACCGTGACGCACCCACCTATCAGATCGTGGAGGGTTCCTCCAATATCTGCAAATGGATTATTGCACTGGACCAGCTGGATATCAGGAAGGCCAACAGGTAGGAAATTGATGACTGTTGATTGATGATTGATTTGGGACAGTCGGCCAAGGGAATTACTGGATGCTGGGAGGACAAACGTTTCGTTCCGGTCCCTTGAACATAAAAACAGATCTCACTAAACGCAACGATTTTGCTGTGAAAGAATCGCAACATAAATCCCCGAATTGCAGTCTTTGAAAGGAGTAATGGAGTGTTGGAGTAATGCTAATAATATCAACTGGTTTTCCAATACTCCATCACTCCGGTACTCCAACACTCCCGCCTAAAGCCGGGAACTACATTTGCGATTGAGAAAAAGCATTTTTGCCTAAATTAGTGAGTTCTGAAACAACATGGAGGAAGAGATGAGACCTTATTTTGAGAAAATGACTCCTTTTGGAAGGCATCTGTCAGACAAGCAAAAGGAAGGCACGAGGCAGAATGTTGAAGAGATCAAGGAGGTGGAGAAAGAGGTTGCCGAGGCAGTGGAGGCCGTAAAAAATGCAGGTATCCCTGCGGAGGTCATAAAGAAGAGAGGCCAATTGACTGTCTGGGAGAGGATCGAATACCTGATAGATCCCGGCACCTGGTGCCCTCTTCATACCCTGTACGATCCTCAATTTAATGAGGAGGGTACCACCGGGGTGATTGACGGCCTTGCCAAGATCAACGGCAAATGGGCTGTGGTGATAGGCTTTGATAACAAGGTCATGGCCGGTGCCTGGATAGCAGGGCAGGCTGACAATCAGCTGAGGGTCACAGACCTGGCCAAGCGACTTCACGTGCCTCTGGTATGGGTCGTTAACTGCAGCGGTGTAAAGCTGACAGAGCAGCAAGAAGTATACGCTAACCGAAGGGGGAACGGTGCAACATTCTTCCGCCATGCTGAGCTGGAAAAGATGGGTGTGCCGATCCTGGCCGGGATATATGGTACAAACCCGGCCGGCGGAGGATATCAGGGGATCAGCCCCACAATCCTTTTGGCCCACAAGAATGCCAACATCGCTGTAGGGGGCGGGGGGATCGTGAGCGGAATGAGCCCCAAGGGCTATTTTGATGAAGAAGGGGCTGAACAACTCATTGAGGCGACCCGCCACTTCAAACAGGTCCCGCCAGGCAGTGTCCCGATCCATTACAACGAGACCGGTTTTTTTAAAGAGGTATATGAGACAGAAGAAGGGGTCCTTGATGCCCTCAAGAAATACGTGGGCATGGTTCCCGCCTATGACCCTGGATTTTTCCGTGTGGCAGAACCAAAAGAGCCCATGTTTCCAGGGGATGACATCAACCACTTGGTGGCCTTTAACCAGAAAAGGAGCTATGACTTCGACGAAGTGCTCGCCAGGATCTTCGATAACAGCGAACATATGGAGTTTAAGCCGGACTATGGACCTGAGGTTTACACAGGCCTGGCCAAGATCGATGGGTTCCTGGTGGGATTTATCGGCAACCGCCAGGGGTTCCTGGGTGCAGACTACCCCGAATATGCCCCTTACCCGGGCATCGGCGGCAAGCTGTACCGCCAGGGACTGATCAAGATGAATGAATTTGTGACCCTTTGCGGCCGGGACAGGGTCCCAATTGTCTGGTTCCAGGATACCTCCGGGATTGACGTCGGTGATATCGCGGAAAAGGCCGAACTCTTGGGCCTCGGCCAATCCCTCATATACTCCATTGAGCAGACCGACGTGCCCCAGATGTGTATCGTCCTTAGAAAGGGGACCGCGGCTGCCCATTACATAATGGGGGGGCCCACGGCCAATAACCATAATGCCTTTACTCTCGGGACCCCAACCACAGAGATTTACGTCATGCACGGGGAGACAGCAGCCGCTGCCTCATTTGCAAGGAGGCTGGTCAAGGAAAAGGATGCCGACCGTCCTCTCGGGCCAATCATCGACAAGATGAACGCCCTGGCAAGACAGTATCATGAAAATTCTCGCCCCATTTACTGCGCCAACAGGGGCTTTGTGGATGAGGTTGTCACCTTCCCGGACCTGAGGAAGTATATCGTCGCGTTCGCGGGTTGTGCCTATCAAAACCCCACATCCATTTGCCCGCATCATCACATGATGCTTCCAAGGATAATCAAGGGATAAGAACTCGCTTTTTTTGGGAGTGAGTGTGC
>JAUUVE010000065.1 GCA_030589715.1 Desulfobacteraceae bacterium
GGTCTTCAATGTGGGTATTGCACTCCCGGAATGCTGATTACGGCATACGAATTTCTTAATAACAACGCTAATCCTACAGAAGAAGAAACACGAGAAATCATGGCAGGGGTATTGTGTCGATGCACGGGATACAAACAGGTCATCGATTCGGTTATGGCAGCAGCAGCTGAAATGAGAGGGAAATGATCTTTCAGCAACTGATCAACGGGCTGATGTTGGGCGCCAATTATTCCCTTGTGGCCATCGGATACACCTTGATATTCGGGGTGCTGGGGCTTCTTCATTTTGCCCACGGCGAGGTCTTGATGGCAGGCGCTTTTATGGGGTTTTATATCATTTTATGGACCGACCTCCCCCTCTACATTACCCTTCCCCTGACCATGATAGCAACTGGTGCGTTGGGGATCATTATTGATCTGCTGGCCATCAGACCTCTTAGAAAGGACTTTCACCTAGCCCCCCTCTTGAGTACCATAGGCGTTACGATCATTCTCCAGAACTTAGCCGTGAAGCTCTTTGGAGGATACGGAACGCGTTTCCCAGATGCGATTAAGGACTACCATTTCAAGATCGGCTCTCTTTTTATCAGTTCCATAAACATCCTGACACTCGGGATTTCCATATTCCTGATGATTGCACTCTATTTTTTTATTTCAAAAACAAAGATTGGTAAGGCCATGAGAGCGGTTTCTGAAAGCCATCTTACTGCAGGGCTTTTGGGGGTGAATGTGGACTGGATCGTCTTGCTCACCTTTGGAATAGCCTCGGCCTTGGCAGGGGCTTCGGGCGTAATGATCGGCTTGGCTTTTCACGCTATCAGCCCTTTCATCGGACTTACCTTTGCTCTCAAAGGACTCGTTGTCATGCTCCTTGGCGGGCTTGGAAATGTGTTGGGGGCGATGATTGGGGGACTCATCCTGGGGATGGCGGAGGTACTTGCTATTGTTGTGCTTCCCACGGAGATCAATTTGCAGGACATTTTCTCTTTCGGTATCATGATCCTCATACTGATATTCAGACCCACTGGTCTTTTTGGAACTCGTATTACCCAGGGTTAACAGGATCTGGTTTTGGATTATCTGATTTCAGTCGCTACCATTGCGGGCATCTATATCATAATGGCCATGAGCTTTTATCTTCCCTTTATGACCGGCCAGATATCATTGGGACAAGCCGGTTTCATGGCCATAGGGGCATACGGGTCAGCGGTCTGCTCGGTGAAGTTTGGGATTCCATATGTTCCTGCCATTTTGATTGGTGGGAGTGTAGCGGGGATCGTGGGGTTTTTCGTGGGAATCCCGGCCCTGCGAATTAAAGGGATCTATCTGTTGCTTTTGACGCTGGGGTTTGGCGAAATCATCCGCGTGGTTTTTATCAATGTGGAGTACATCGGTGCGGCTGCCGGCTTTCCCGGCATACCCTATCAGGATCATTCCCTTCTGTATAGCTACATCATGGTGTTTATACTTATCATCTTTTTCAGCCGCTTACGGAAATCACGGATGGGAAGGGCTTTTCATGCTGTTGGCAGTGATGAGGACGCCGCTGAGGTCATTGGTGTGAACATTACTTCTGTCAAACTCATCGCTTTTTCAACAGGGGGTTTTATCGCCGGAATCGGTGGAGGGATCTTTGCCCATTACCAGGAATACATTGAACCCCTCATGTTTGATGTCATGCATTCCGTTGAATTCATCGTATTCACGATATTTGGCGGCATCCAGATCTTCTGGGGTCCCATGTTCGGCGCGTTTGTTCTCACCATGATTCCGGAGTTTCTCCGGGTCATTCAGGAGTGGCGAATGGAGTTATTTGGGGCCCTTTTGATTATTATGATGATTCTCAGGCCCCAGGGGGTCATAGGATTAGATACCATACAGGGTCTAAAGAAAGTTTCGAGCAGAATCCTTGGAAGAGGTCTATCCTAAGACCTTAAGCTGTTTTTATTTGGATAAAAAATGATCCTCAACATCAGGAATGTGGCCAAACAGTTCAACGGGTTCCATGCCCTTTCAAATATCGGGGTAGATGTGGCGGAGGGGAAGATCCACGCAATCATCGGCCCAAATGGGGCGGGTAAGACCACCCTTTTCAATCTGATCAGCGGGGTGTATGATTTGACTGAAGGAGAGATCCGCTTCAAGGATGTGGTGATCAACCAATTGAAACCTCACCTCAGGGCTAAGCTTGGCATTGGTCGGACATTTCAAATTGTGCGCCTTTTTGGCTTAATGAGTGTCTTGGAAAACGTAATGATAGGCACCCATTGCAAAACCAGGGCAGGCCTCCTAAAGACCTTTCTCAGGTTTTCAAGAAAAGAATTGACGGAAGAAAAGGCGACCCGAGAAAATGCAACGCGTTGGCTGGAATTCGTGGGCCTGGCCCACAAGGCTGATCAAACGGCCTCCAACCTCCCCCATGCCGAACAGAGGCTTGTGGAGATTGCAAGGGCCTTGGCACTGGACCCCGAACTTATTCTTCTCGACGAACCAGCAGCAGGTATGAATCTAAACGAGACCCTGAAACTCGACGCGCTTATCTCAAAGATCAACCAAATGGGGAAAGCAATTCTCTTAATCGAGCATAACATGGAACTTGTTATGGAAATATCCCATGTAATTACGGTACTGAACTTCGGGATGAAGATCGCCGAGGGAGTTTCTTCTGAAATTCAGAATAATCCTAAAGTCATAGAAGCCTATCTGGGTAGAAAAAAATGATCAAGATGTTGTCCGTTAAGGGAGTCTCTTCGGGATATGGAAAACTTCTCGCCATTCACGACGTGGATATCAATGTGAAAAAAGGAGAAGTGGTGGTCCTAATTGGGGCTAATGGCGCCGGAAAGAGCACGCTCTTGAGGACAATATCAGGGGTGTTGAGACCCAGTAAAGGCCAAATAATCTTTCAGGGCCGGAAGATAAATGGATATAAGCCCCATTCGATCGTAAAAATGGGAGTGGTCCAGATCCAGGAAGGCAGAGGTATCTTAGCCCGTATGACCGTAAAGGAAAATCTGGAAATGGGAGCCTACCTTCGTTCTGACAAGGGTGCAATAGAAAAAGATCTGGTTCAGACATTCGAGAAATTCCCCCATCTCAAAGACCGTCTGAGCCAAAATGCAGGCACCCTTTCAGGGGGTGAGCAACAGATGTTGGCCATCGGCCGGAGCCTGATGGCAAGGCCACAGCTTCTCCTCATGGACGAACCTTCGCTTGGGCTGGCCCCTGTTATAGTGGAGTTCATCCTTGAAACGATCCATGATCTTCGCGAAAAGGATGAATATACAATTCTACTGGTTGAACAGAACGCCAATCAGGCCCTGGATGTAGCCGATCGCGGATATGTCTTGGAGACAGGACGGATTGTCATTGAAGGAAAAAGCCAGGAGTTACGTGATAACGAAAAGGTCCAGAGGGCCTATCTGGGAAAAACTATTAGATCGAGGGAAAATTAGTCCGTTAAGCCGGCAAACGTGTAAAAAGAAAAAGGGGGTGATAAAAAAGAAGGCAAAGGGATTTTAGGCAGTTCAGGTTAAACACCTAAGGAGGTAGTTAAGATGAAAAAGAGACTTTTTGTGGCTTTTATGATTGTGGCATTTTTCTCTACCCTTAGCCTGGTTTTGGCGCCATCCTCCCAAGCCGGGAAGCTTTCCGGGGATAAGGTCAAAATCGGCGCCATTTATTCCACTTCAGGCGTTTGCGCAGAGTGGGGTATGGCTGCGAAGATAGCAGGGGATATTGCGGTTGAGGAGATCAACGCAGCGGGTGGTATCGGCGGTGTTCCCATAGAGATCACCTGGTATGACGTTGGTTGCAAGGCCCCCCCTGCCATCCCGGTTATTCAAAAGCTTGCAAAGCAAGACAAGGTCCTTGTGGTCAACGGGCCCTGTCAGAGTTCTGTGTGCGAGGTCATCTTCCCCAAACTCAACAGGCTGAAACTTGTGCTTGTCTCGTTTTGCTCTTCAAAACCTGGCCTGTCCGCCCTCAGCCCATGGGCCTTCAGGAATACCCTGACAAGCGACAAACAGCTCGCGCCGGCCATAGAAAAATGGAAGAAAGAATACAACATCAAAACCGCAGTGATTCTTTACAACTCCGAAGATGCCGTTTCCACGGTGGAGGGGAAGAAGATTATGCCTGTCCTCTTCAAAAAATACGGCATAAAACTGCTCAAAATGTTTTCGTTTCAGACCCAGACCCTTGATTTCGCGCCATTCATGACCGAAATCAAGGCCCTCAACCCTGACGGGATTGCCGTTGGGAGCTGCTATGAGCATGGTGCCAAGATTGCTATCGAGGCCCTCCGGCAGGGCATCAAGGCACCTATTCTTGGCGGAGCCTGTAACAGCACGCCGGGACTGATCGAGATCGGTGGGGATGCCGTCGAAGGATATTATGGTTCGACAGCCGCCTGGATCGAAGGGAATCCGGACCCAAGAATGGTCAAGTTTCTTGAGAAGTTCAAGGCGCGTTCTCCCGGTGGAAAAGCACCCCCGTATGGTGGACCTCGTTCCTACGACAACATATACATCATCAAAAAGGTCATGGAAGAGGAAGGGGTGACCAACAAACCAGAAGACCTTGAGAAAGACCGGGATAAGATACGTCAGGGCTGGAAAAAACTGAAAGATTATGATGGAATCTCTGGTATTACCACCATGGACAAGAATGGAGATGGGGTCGGAGGCGTGAAGACCCTTATGGTTGAAGGTGGAAGATTTGTACCCAAGTAATAAAAAGGGTCTCAAAGAGTACCGGGCCTAATCAATGCCCACCAATTAAATCTAAGGGCTTGCGCAATAATAACTTCGCAGAATTGGCGTCCGGATTTGGGTCAGAAATAGTAGTACTATTTGGAGGATTTTGCGATTGAGGAGCGGTCGAATATGACCTGAAGATGGAATGCGAAAATGTGAAATTATTTTTGCGCAAGCCCTAAGTGAGTGCTAAGGAATTTCCATTTCATAAATAAACAATTTTACGCAAGGTCAAGGAAATTGATGAATTCCGTGGAGCGGTACAATTAGTATGCCACGCGAGTGATTCTGAAGACTGATGTAGAGATTGCGGTAAAGGACAATTCCTGGGTGAGAACTAACCGTGCGATAGTTGCCATGGTTAGGCATTGAATCAAGTTCAAAAAGGGATGGTCGCATTAGCCATCCGCCATGGCTCATCAAGAAAGCTACAGAAGCTTTTGAGGCGGATGGCTATATTATTCTACGGCGTAAATATACTATTGGAGGGTATAGGATTTATGGTAAAGACTTACAAAGAACTGAGGGAAGTTATTGCCAAGAAGAACCGGGGGTTACGTGAAAAAGTCATGTCCTTGGAAGAGGCCGTGGGGATGATCAAAGATGGCGATCATGTTGCCTCAGGGGGCTGTCACTACTCCAGGACACCCATGGCCGCTATCTGGGAAATCATCCGCCAAAAGAAGAAAAACCTGGTTTATTCAAGGAGCATTACATCCACCGAAGGGGATCTCCTTTTAGTATCTGAGGCCACAAAACACGTGGTTACAAGCTGGTTCAGCCCTGGTGTCACATGGGGTGTTTCCCGTGTGATGCGTCATTACATGCAGGAAGGGCTTGCGGTTTTCGATGAATGGAGTCATATGACCCTTGGTCTGCGGTACAGGGCAGGGGCAATGGGAGTTCCCTTTATGCCAGCAAGGTCCATGCTGGGTTCTGATCTCTACCCGAGACTTTCCGATATCAAGGAGATGGAATGTCCCTATACAGGGGAGAAACTGGCTCTGGTACCGGCTCTCAACCCTGATGTGGCCATACTTCATACACAGCGTTGTGATCCCTATGGCAACGTTCAAAGTGAAGGGCTTCCTTTTATGGATGAAGATATTGCATTGGCCGCCGACAAGGTCATAATCACAACGGAAAGGATTGTGAGTAATGATCAGGTGAGAAGGACACCCGACAGAACCACTATTCCTTTTTTCTGCGTAGATGCGGTAGTGGAGGTCCCTTACGGGTGTCTGCCACACGAGTGTTACGGACAATATGAACCAGATTTTAAGCATATGGATAAATACGTGAAACTTATGATGGGAAAAGGACCAGATGGCGTGAAGGAATATTTGGAACAATACGTATTTTCTCCTGCAACATGGAACGACTACTTGGACATGTTAGGATTCAAAAATATTCTCAAAGCGACAGTTCAGGGGAAGGGGGTTTACTATGACTAAAACAGCATACAATACTGCCGAGCTGGTTACGGTGATGAGCGCAAGGGCGCTTGATGACGGAAAGATCGTCTTTGGGGGGGCAGGCATGCCTCTTATATCCTGTATTCTCGCACAAAAGACACATGCCCCGGGATTGACGATCCTTTTTGAGGGGGGACTGATCGGACCCCATATAGAAGCCGGCAAATTTCCTCCTTCCACAACTGAGCAGAGGTGCGCCAGAAGAGCCAACATGCTCCTTTCGATCACCGATATCCTGCTCCTCCAACAAAGGGGCTACGTTGACTACGGGTTTCTGGGAGGCGCCCAGATCGATCAATACGGAAACCTGAACAGCTCTTTCATTGGTGATCCGGATAAACCCAAAGTTCGACTTCCGGGAACCGGTGGGGCCAACGATATAGCCAGCCTGGCATCAAAGATATTGGTGGCCATGCATCACGAAAAAAAACGCTTTGTAGAGAAGGTCGATTTTATCACGACCCCCGGGTACCTGCAGGGAGGCGACAGCAGGGAAAAGGCCGGGTTAACTGTTGGGGGTGTTTACCAGGTGATCACACATCTGGGAATCTTTGGGTTTGATAAAGAAACCCGGCGTATGTGCATCCAAGCACTACATCCTGGGGTCGACATAGAGGAGGTAAAGGAAAGGACCGGTTTTGAGTTGATCATACCGGATGATCTTCCGCGTACTGAACCGCCATCTCAAGAAGAAATTCGGATTTTGAGGGAACTTGATCCTGATAAGAGATATACAACCCCAAAGGAAGAATAAAGGAATAAACAGATGGATAAAAAGAGAAAAAATAATCTTCAACATCTCTTTAACCCCCGTTCGATTGGGATTCTCGGGGCCTCTTCTGATCTCAACAAGGTCAGCGGACGGCCCCTTTCATATATGCTTCGTTTTGGGTACCCGGGAAAAATTTATCCTATTAACCCCAAATATAAAGAAATAGCGGGGGTTAAATGCTATCCATCAATAAACGACGTGCCTGGAGAGATCGATGTCCTTATGGTGATAATCCCTGCCTTTGAGATTCTCCATAACCTGGAGTCAGGGCTGGATAAGGGGGTCAAGGCAGCCGTGATCATCAGCGGGGGGTTTGCCGAAACAGGTGAAAAAGGCAGAGAATTACAGGAAAAACTGACCTCTTTTGCCAAAGAGACCGGGATGTTGATATACGGGCCAAACACCACAGGCTTTCTAAGTCTTGTCAACCGCGCCGTGGCCACCTTTTCACAGTCCCTTGAGGTGATCGACGAAATGGTGCCGGGAAAGACAGGGCTGATCACCCAAAGTGGTGCATTTGGAGCTGCTATTTTTGTTCGGGCCATGCGGGTTGGGCTTGGGTTCAGCCACTGGGCAGCAACGGGCAACGAGGCAGATCTCGAGTTCTGCGACTTCCTGGAATATATGGTTGATGACCCCGATACTCAGGTGATTGCCGGCTTCATGGCCGGTGTCGAAGATGGTCAAAAGCTGATCAAAGGTCTGGATAGGGCGGCGCAAAAGGGTAAACCGGTGGTTCTCCTCAAGATGGGGAGTACGGAGGCGGGGAAAAGGGCGGCCATGTCCCACACAGGCGCCATCGTCGGATCGTCAAGGGCCTATGATGCGGTCTTCAGACAAAAGGGTGTGGTCGTTGCCCGAGACATCGCACAGTTGATAGACTACTCCATGGCCTTCTCCACCACCCCTCTTCCAAAGGGTAAAAAGGTGGGGATCATGACTGAGTCGGGAGGGGGCGGTGTACTCCTTACCGAGCGTTGTTCTGAACTGGGTTTGGAGGTCTCCGAGATCTTTCGACCAACCCGTGAAAGGCTAAAAGAGGTAGTCCCCTCTCTGGGTTCAATAAAAAACCCGGTTGATCTAACGGGACAGAGCCTGAGCAATCCATCACTGGTCAAAGGGGCTATCAGGGTCATGCTGGAATCTGAAGATTTCGATATGGTTGTCCCGCTACTCTTGATGTCCAAGGCCACAGCGGAAGAAAAGGCCATGGATCTTTTGGACCTTCACAACCAACACAAGGACAAAAAGGTGATGGTTATCTGTTGGCCAGAGGGTCCAAAGGAATGGATCCAGTTTCTCATGAAACAGCTAATACATGTCTCTGTAACCCCCACAAGATGTGCCCACACACTGAATGCCTTGGCTGATTATGCCAGCTTTCTGGGGCAATACCAGAAGCAAACTACCATAAAAACAGATGGGGTGGAGCTTCCAGCTGATCGAAAAGAAAAGGTCTTGGAGATCATTGAGGAAACAAAACAAAGAGGCGAAAGGCAATTGAGTGAATACCTGGCAAAAAAGATCTTGCAGGCTTATGACGTTCCCATTACAGACGAGGACCTGGCCGGATCAGTGGATGAGGCTATAGAGATTGCCGGGAGGATAGGATATCCAGTAGTTGCCAAACTCATCTCACCTGACATCCTGCACAAGACAGAGGCAGGAATTGTCGCCTTACACATCGATTCAGAGGATCGAC
>JAUUVE010000387.1 GCA_030589715.1 Desulfobacteraceae bacterium
CGCCTCAGATCGGAAGGGCCCCACCAGAAGAGCAGTGGGCTTTTTTTGCAGTATGATCTTCTCCAACCCCAAGAGCGCCTCCGGAACAGGCACCCCTGCCGCTGCATCCCGCAGGTCGATGGATTCGATTTTGAAAGGCCTCATTGAAGATCCGACCTTAACGCCGCCTTTGGCATTGATCTCGTCCACTGCCATCTCCACGGCCTTAAGGGACTCTTTCCCCTCCAGAAACCCCAGAGAGGTAGGCACCCCAATCACAATCGGTTCAGCTGCAAGGACTGATGTGACAGGGATTGACCATACAAACAAAAGGGCCAGCAAAAAGGATAGAAAATAGATCGTTTTTTTCATGGATTTCCTCCTCATGGTTAAAAGGTTAATAGTTTCAACCAAGGACCCTAAGTCCAAGTCCTGCGAGCATCCTTAAGAAAGACCTTTGGGCCGAGCCGCTTACCTTTTTAACATATTTATTGCTAAGGTCAAGTCCCCTTCATCTACCCTCCCCGTCAAATTTGGCCCATCCCGGCGGGGCCTTGGGTCTTGGCCTCTTTCCATAAAAGACGTCGTCCATAACCGTAAAGAGCCGCCCCGCTATCACATTCCTGCTGACAAGCTCCACTATTAGCTTATGGGGAAAGGTCCTGGCGTGGCTCCAGGGGCATACCCTCATGCAGACATTGCAGTCGGTTCCGATCTTTCCCCAGAATGCAAAGCAGGTCTCTTCATTCAGCTTCCACCTGAGTGTCCCATTTACCTCTGCCTGATCCCCCGAGGGAATTGAACCGGAGGGGCAGCAAATGGCGCACTTATTACAGACCCTGCAAAAGGCTTCGATTCCAATATCCACTGGCTTGTCAGGGATGAGCGGAAGGCCTGTGGTGACTGCCCCCAGCCTAACCCTTGGGCCAAGCTCCTTGGTGACCAGGTACCCGATTCGACCAAGCTCCCCCAGACCCGCATCCACTGCCAGCGGGACAAGGAGCGCATCATAATGCCGGAGGTGATTTGCCGTGGCTGAATAGCCGAGATTAGCGATAAAGGCCGCTAGCTGGGTGGCGATAGAGGCACCTTTTGCATAGTTGCGCATACTTTCGATGGTGGTTGGGGTATGGGGAGCTGCCGCAACCATTTTTGAAAACATCTCTACTGCAAAGACAACGGCATATCTATGGGCGAGTTGGATCTCTTTGCCCCAGTCCTCCCAATTCTTGTGAAAGATCTCCCCCCTGTGGGAATAGACCCAGGATGGATTGATCTCTGTTATTCCCACCAGGTCGGCCCCAAGATTCAGGGTATAACCTTTGACCCTCTCTGCGGCCTCCCCGGGGCTGAGCTCAGCCTTTTTTCCCCCAAACATTGGGTGTGCCAGGGGATTGTACTTATCGGGTGCCGAAAGATAGACTGGGATGGAAACAGAGCCGAGGGTCGCTGCCACATTTGGGCCATGACCGGGCTGGTCAATGGTGCCGGGGATCCCAAGGGGCCCCCCTTTTTGTCTCCTTGCGGCATCATACTCCTCATACTCAGGGTGTTCCCTATAGAATATCCCGTATTGTTCGGAACCAGGGGCGAGACAGCGATTCCTTGCAAAGACTATCTCCCTTTCGTCATATCTTTTTGCCTCTCCAGTAACCAATCCATTGGTCCCTTCCAGGGCCCTCTTGTTTGGCGCGGTCCTTCTGAGGAGGAGAAAACAGGCCAGGGCCCCAAGGATGACTCCACCTACCAGGATCACAAGACCGGGCCCGGTCTCAAAAAAACCGCTCGCTTTGAGGTAAAGGAAGAGGGCAAAAAGGCCCAACATCCCCAGGAATTGAAGCCCGCCAAAGACCGTGGCCCTCTTTCCCTTTTCCCATACGGATGAAATAAAGTAGGTGAGACCGATAAACGCCTGAACTGCGAGGGCAGTGCCTGCTATGAAAATCAGGATATTGAGCATTTTGAAGATCCAAACGCAGTTTGCAACTCAAGAGCCACTGTCATGTTAACCTGACCTGGATAGTCTGGAATTTGGGGATTGCGACCCCGGAGGAATTTCCCTGGGGGACCCCTATTCCACGGGGTGAAATTGAGGAATTAAGGAGTTAAAAACAATCTCCTCAACTAATCCCTGAATTCCTAAATTCCTCAATTAATAGCCTACAAGGCCCATCTTAGAGGAAGAAATTGCGGCCTTCTTGAGTACAATTCCATTTGTAAGAGAGTCACGGTCTTCTATCATATTGAAACATAAAATACCATAGGGCGACAACTTGAGTGCAGGGCCGGCGACTCCTGGCTCCTTGACTTGGGAGGGTCTCTTTGTGTAATGTCGAACCAATGGAAAAGGAATTAGATGCCCTCAAACAGGCTCTCAAGAAGGCTGATCGTGTGGCGGTCTTGACAGGGGCGGGTATTTCAGCCGAAAGCGGTGTTCCCACCTTCAGGGGAGATGGGGGCCTCTGGAAGAATTACCGTGCCACAGACCTTGCCACACCCGAGGCCTTTGCCCGGGACCCGGAACTGGTCTGGGAATTTTACAACTGGCGGCGTAACCTCATCAGCCAGGTAACCTATAACCCGGCCCATAAGGCCCTGGTGGATCTTGAGCGGTTGGTACCAGGGTTCACTCTTATTAGTCAGAACGTGGATGGCCTCCATCTCCTGGCAGGGAGTCAGAACCTCCTGGAAATCCATGGAAACATCTGGAAGGTACGTTGTACCAGGTGTCAGGAGATCACATTGGATCGTTCTCCCGATATGGGAGCACTGCCAAAATGCCGGTCCTGCGGGGGGCTGTTACGTCCGCATGTGGTGTGGTTTGGAGAGGCCCTGGACCCTGACCTGCTTGGACAGGCCATCGAGGCCTCCAGGAACTGCCAGGTGATGCTGGTAATCGGTACCTCTGCCCTGGTTCAGCCGGCCGCATCCATGGCCATGGAGGCAAAGGCAGGTGGGGCCATTGTAGCTGAAATC
>JAUUVE010000316.1 GCA_030589715.1 Desulfobacteraceae bacterium
AAGGGCACAAAGGCCACTCTTGCATTGTCTCCGTGTTTCACCATTGCATCATTTACTGCCTCCTCCAGGGAACTTCCAACGCTGAGGCCCACATCACTTGCCAAGTCCATGTTCTCAGGCTGGGTAATGATCTTAACCTCTCTATCCAACATGCTTCTGAAAATGGGGTACCAGATACATCCGGCCCAGAGTTCCCTCTCTTTTACATAGAAGGACTTTAAGGCCTTTTCGTGGTTTTCGGGAGAAGGAGGCATAAAATCCTTCATAAGGTCCATCAGGGCAAACCCGGGCCAGTCGTGGTAGCCGGGACAAGGACTGCTGAAGATGATTGTGCCTCCCTCCTTACAGATCGGCAGACAGTTCACAACGGCCCAGCCCGTATGGAAGAAGAGGTGGTTTGTGGGGGCCGTGGAACCGGCTATCACGATATCAAACTTCTCAAGGTCTCTGGCATCAAACCTGTAAATGTCATCGTAGAACTTGACGGCCTCTTTGTGTGAGGCCACAGGCTCACCCGCATTGATGTAAATGATATCCCAGTTATTGGCCACAATCACGTTGATGCCCATATCCACGCCAAGCATTTTCAATGCTTCGTACTTGTCCAGCTGTATCCTGCAGTCGTTATTTCCGGGGACACAGTCGGGTGCCACGCTCATCACATGGTTTATCTCAGTGGTCTCGTTCCCGGTAACGGCCGGTATGATCATTCCTGACCCGCCATACCCCCACAGGGTGGCCTGGGTAGTGCTGATGGTTATGACGACATCCGCCTCAGCAACCGATTTTAAGATCCAAAGAGGGGTGCCCGAGGATGTGATGCCCATAAAGCTGTAGTTTTCGGCTTGGGTTACGTCGTTGCACTCGATGGGTATCCCCATCTCGACCACTTCCTTGCCAAGCTTTTCTTCAATTTCCTCTGGTGAAAGGGCAGGGACCTTTCCGCAGCCGATTGCAACGGAGACCTCAGCCCCCGCATCCTTTGCCCGTTCCAGGAGCGGTTTGAGGAACTTATTGGCGGGTGCGGCCCGGAATTGATTCTCGGTGATAAACGCGACCTTAACCCCCGGACCCACCAGCTCAGAGAATTTTTTCCCCTCAACCGGCCCTTCGACGGCCCTTAGAAGTGCCTCCTCCAGGTCCTCAATTCCCTTTGGTTCCTGAGGGACAAAGCTTTTTGCCAGGTTTTTGTCTGAAATCTCCAGGCTCAAGGTGACACCTGTTTGTTCGGCGGTCTCAAAAGGGACTTGAATGGTTGCCATAATGTCTCTCCTTTCTTTTTAGGGATTCACTGTAAGGTCGGCTCTCTTTTTATATTGCTATGGTTTCAGCTAAAAAAACACCCGACATCGCCGATTCGGTCCACCGTCAAGTGGATGGAATCTCCCGCTTCAACAGGCACAGCCGCCGTTGGGGTTCCGGAAAGAATAACTTCGCCCGCCTTTAAAGAGATCCCGTAGTCGGCCAAGCGATTCGCCAGCCATGCCACCGATTGTACCGGGTTGCCCAGGACTGCAGCACCCGCTCCGGTACAGGCCAACCGTCCATTCTTGGTCATCACAAATCCGACGCGGCGCAGGTCCAGGCCCACCAGAGAAACCAACTTTGTTCCCAAGACAAAGCTGGCGCTCGATGCATTGTCAGCCACTGTATCCTGGATCTTGATCTTCCAGTCCTTTATCCGGCTGTCAATGATCTCCAATGCGGCCATCACCCCCGCCGTCGATCGGATGACGTCAACGGGTGTAATGCCCGGGCCCGTCAGATCCTTCTCCAGGACAAATGCGATCTCCCCCTCGATTCGAGGCTGGAGAAGCCGAGACGTTTTTATCTCCATCCCCTGATATACGAGCATATCATCCAATAGGTGACCGTAATCCGGCTGGTCAACACCAAACATCTCCTGCATTGCCGGACTGGTCAGACCTATCTTCTTACCCACCACCTCTCGGCCCTGGGACAACCGAGCATCCACGGTAAGGACCTGGATGCGGTAGGCTTCCTGGATGCTGATCTCAGGGTAGCTTTCAGTGACCGGGTCAATAGGCTCCCTGTCGCTGGCCGCTGCAAGCAATCTCTGAGCCATTTCTAAAAGTTCTTTATCACTTAGAGCCATGGACAACCTCCTTTGCTTTGTGTCCGAGTTGGACCTGACCGTCCCAGCTTCGATCAAGGAATTTCTTTCTGAGTGTATTGGCCAATCGTTCAGCCAACATTTCCCTGTCCCAACCGGCCTGCAGACCTTCTTTCATGACCGGCCAGGCCAGCCTGACTTCATCATGCGGGCCGGGGAGGCAGACAATGCGCGTCTGCCCGAAACGGCCGACACCAATACGGATCCCATCCTTTTTATGCCTCCCCTGCCCCTGTCGAAATTTGAGGATGTAAGGCATCCTTGCTTGAGGGTCAACCTGCTCCAGGGCCTCAAGTGTCTGATCCTTGCCCTCGGCACCGATGCCTCCCGTGCTGATCAGGAGTCCGTAACCCTCTTCCGCCGCCCTTCTGAAGGCCCTGGCAATGGTGTGCGCGTCATCTTCCAGGGCCGGCCCCCTGGCCGCCTGATACCCGGCTGTAGAGAGTGACTCCACAAGGAAAGGGGTGTTGGTGTCACGGATTTGTCCCCCCAGGACTTCCCGCCCCGTGGGGAATACCATGGACCGTTTCCGAATGCGATCTACAATCTGGGCTTTAAGGGCACGCGATCTCTCCAACAACTCCCGTCCCCTTTTTTCATCAAGGCTGATCAGCCCCAGTATACCCTCCGAATGAACCTCGGTTTTGTCTGTGATGCCCACCCCCGGGACCGCCGCCAGCCCGGACAGCAGCCTCCCCCTGCGGGCCACTATCTGTTCCGCCCGGACAGTTGGAACCAGGATGTCAAGGGTCAGGCGATCTTCAATCGCGTCGGTTACCATGATCTCATCGGGATTGAGATCCAGGGCCCTGGCAACAGCCAGGGCGCAGGCCCCCAGATCCGCCCCCATCAACTCCACCGGACAGATCCACAGTTCTGTCTTTTCAAGCAACCTGTATTCCATGTTTTTTGTAACCGTTCACAGGTTCAGGGTTCAACGTTGAGGGTTAAGGACAAAGAAGGTATTGAAGACCCGAAGTCCTCGTTAAAAATGCTCATTTTCCCAAGTAATTGTCAATTAGGCTCCAAATTTTGGATTAGGCGTGACGAAGCTGACGCTTTTCTCGTAAATACGCATCCCAAATGCAGTCAGGGGACGAGAATGGAACCTTGAACCCGGAACCTTTGAACCCGGAACGCCTACGTTTTTTTTAATCTACCTTGATAACATCAAAACGCATGGGCAGGCACGGGGCATCCAGGACGGCGTAACCAATATCCACAGCGTCCAGATCCATTTGAGAAAGGGTGTCAAGCTCCTCCAATGTAATGTTCCCTGCAAAGGCAATTTTTACCCGGGACCGCAGCCCCTTGGTGGCCAAGGTTCGAATGACCCTGGAGAGGTCGTCCTGTTGCCCGGTATCCACCATGACCACTCCGGCCCCCGCTTGAGCAGCCGCAACCGCCTCCTCCTCCACAGGCCCGGTCTCGCCACGAACCTGTACCACGATCTCCCGGCCCAGTGAGACGGCACTTTGAACCGCTCGCCTTACACCGCCCAGGATGCGGACATAA
>JAUUVE010000336.1 GCA_030589715.1 Desulfobacteraceae bacterium
GGTCGTGGCCGTCCTCTACCATGGGGGCTACGGGTTGTTTTCCGTATTTAGTGAGTATCTCTCCTCTCGAATTCTGAGAGTGGGACTGGTTTGCGTGGTTACCCTAATCGCTCTTGTCTTTGCCTGGATTGGGGTCAGGTTGACTCTCGCGGTTTGACAAGAGACAAGTGTTCACGCCTTAAAGTTCGATCGTTTACGGAGAATTGCGAATGGCAAACAAGTTTAATATTTCATCGACAATACGGTGCGATGTTCTGATTATTGGAGCGGGTGGGGCAGGTCTTCGATGCGGTGCGGAGATCTTGGAGAAGAGACCGGGGACGAATATTGTGGCCGTCACAAAAGTGGCAAATCCTCAGAAATCACATACTCAGACTGCCCAGGGGGGGATGGCAGCAGTGGATCCAAAGGACCCGGTGGATAAGCCCATCTATCACATGTTCGACACCTGGAAAGGCTCTGACTGCAGTGCCGATCAAAATGTCATAAAAAAGATCGTCGAGTCCGGCTGGGAGCAGGCCGTGTGGATGGAAAACCACGGAATGCATCTGAGCAGGGATGAAAATGGGAGGGTTAGCAAAAGGACATTCGGCGGACATACCCTGAATTTTGGTGAGACCTCCGCATTCCGGTGCGTATTCGAAGCAGACCGCACCGGAAAAGGCATTATGGACAATGTCTGGGGGGAGGCCCTAAAAGGAGGCACCTCTTTTATAAACCAAGCCATAGCTACCGAGCTGTTGTTCGAGGGAGACAGGTGCGTGGGGGCCATTATCTTCAGGCAAAAGGAAGGGGAATTTGTTGCTGTATTGGCGAAGGCAACGGTCCTGGCCACGGGCGGCGATGGTCAGATCTTCAGGGTGACCACAAACTGTCGTCAGAATACCGGAGACGGTCTTGCTATTATCCTCCAGGCCGGGCTACCTGTTATGGATCCCGAGGCCATACAGTTCCATCCCACGGGGATTGTTGGTCCCGGTATTCTTGCCAGCGAGACCTTGCGATCAGTGGGAGGCATCTTGCGTAACATGGACCTGGAACCCTTTATGGAACGCTATGCCCCCAAGATGAAAGAACTCGCCCCTCGCGATCTCGTGGCACGGGCAATCGAGACCGAAATTCGTGAAGGAAGGGGCATCCTGAATCCTGACCACAATATCCAACATGTGTGGATCGATTTGCGCCACCTCTCGGATTACATTCATGATGTTCAGATCCCGGAGGTTTCGGGCTTTTTTAAGAGGTTTGTCAATCTCAACCCCAAAGAAGACCTCTGTCCGGTTCGACCCAGTAACCACTATCAGATGGGGGGCATCCCCACAAATGAATTCGGGGAAGTCCAGAAAAGCCCTGGGAACCTGATTGCCGGTCTGTTCGCAGTGGGAGAATGCGCCTCTGCCAGCTTCCATGGCTTTAATCGTCTGGGTACCAACTCTCTTTTGGAATTGGTTACCATGGGGAAGGTCGCAGGAGAAAAGGCCATTGATCGCCTTGATGGTGAAGAGGTTGAATTACCAGGAAACGCAGGTGAGAAGACCTTTTCTTTGTTCTCGCGATTTATGGAACAAGCAGGCAAGGACAATCCGGGGCAGATTAGAGAAGAGATGCGGATGCTCATGACGGAAAAGGTCGGTGTCTTCCGGACAGAGGAGGGTATCAGCCAGGCCATCGAGGCATTGAGGGGTCTTAAAGAGCGCGCCGACAATACTGCCCTTTCCAGCAGGAGTCTCACCATGAATCAGGACCTCATCCAGCGCTGGGAGCTGAATAACCTCCTGGCGATTTCTATGGTCACTGCGCAAGGGGCCTTAAAGAGAAGGGAGTCAAGGGGCGGGCATTTTCGCGAAGATTTTCCCGAGAGAAAGGACCAGTTCAACTATCACACCCTGGCATACATGATGGAGTTTGGGGATGTGAAACTAGGGGAACGCCCCATAGACATGAGTATTTACGAAGAAAAGGGAGAGCATTACGAGAAATTTGGAATGATCGAGAGGAAGTATTAGTGATATGAGTCCGGCATTGATGGAGGGATGGTTATGGAGTCAAACTACAAGCTAACCTTGAAAGTCAAGCGTTATGATCCGGATAGCGGTAAGTCGTGGGTACAGGATTATGGATTGGAGGTTGGCAGGATCCTGCGATTCACCGATCTCTTTCGGAAGATCAATAATGAAATGGATCCCAGCCTGGCATGGAACTCGTCTTGTGAGCATGCCCAGTGCGGGACCTGTGCAGTAAAGGTAAACGGTAAACCCTTACTTGCCTGCGAGCTTCTTGTTGAAAATGCTGTGGGCGAATTCGGGACCACCGTCTTTGAGATTGAACCGATCACAGTAGCCCCCGTGGTACGGGACCTTATCGTGGATCTGGAGCAGGCCTACGAGAGAGTAAACGAGGCCAAGCCCTATATCATCGAACCAGCCGAAAACTTCGACAAAGGGAACGAGTACCAGATTTCTCCTCGGGACTTGGAACGCTATGTGGATGCCACCCGCTGTATCAATTGCTTCTGCTGTGCCACCGCATGTATCAGCAGCCAAAAAGGCTTCCTGGGGCCAAATGCGGTCATGGCCAGCATTGTCAGACTGATGGACCCGCGGGAGGAGGCCAAAAAGGAAAGACTGGAGACACTCTATAGTGAGAAAGGGGTTTACCGCTGCCACACCTCCAAGGCCTGTTCTTTTGTCTGCCCAAAAGAGATCGATGTGGCCCATTTTATCGCGTTGGCCAAAGAGGGTCGGTTCAAACCTGAGGAGAATAAATGATCGGAAAGGCATAGATCAAAGTGCAGTTGCTTAGATTTGATCATGCAACGGTCGGAAAAGGAGTCTGGACCATGTCTCACAATTTCATTCTATCTCGACGGGCATATCCATGACATAACACAACTCTCGATCAGCCCCTCCAAATCATGATATCACAGGTTTTCCTCGGTTTGTAAATGGTCGTGATAAACCGAGCCAAAAAAGAGCACATTTTCGGACATCCAATAGGTTAAGACTGCGAAATGTACTCTTCTGTTTTTCTGGATTAACTCAAAATTCCAGGTTCATAAAAGAGCACCTTTTGCCCTTAAGATTAGAAAAAGCAAGGGACTGGGGCCACCTCCAACTTCCTTGCTTATGGATGCCTATTTCTTAAACATCATCTATTTGCGCCAGTCCTGACCCTGAAGATCGTATTTTTTCATGAATGTGTCGAGGAGTTCCTTTTGCGCCGGCTGGGCACCTTCATCCCATCGACCGTCAAGAATCCATTGGGTGTATTCGGTCGGGCGACCCTTTTCGGGCGGCGGTGGGACGGCCTCGCCGGGGACGGACCAGGCCTCATCCGGCGATACGGTCATGCGTTCTATAAGCTTGTCCTTGGTGATGTTCCAAACCCTCATGTCGGCGGCCATGGCCAGCGGACCGTCGTAC
>JAUUVE010000133.1 GCA_030589715.1 Desulfobacteraceae bacterium
CGTGCCAGACATACAGAAGAGATGCTCAAAGGTGCCCCTCTCAGTAAAGAAACGGTGGAGATGGCTGCGGATAATGCCTTCGCAGAGTCTACTCCCATCTCGAGTGTGATTTGGGGTTCCTATGAGTACAAGAGAGAGATGGTGAAGGTCTTTGTGCGGCGGGGTTTACATAGGGCCTTGGAACGGGCGGGGTGTCCTGTCGCTTAAGAGGTCTGCTTATGAAGAAGATGGAGGTTCTATTCAAACTGAATGGGCGCGACGTCCGCGCGGAAGTCCCTTCGGACACCTTGCTGGTGGACCTCCTGAGGGACACCCTGGGACTAAAAGGCACCAAAACGGGGTGCCGCGAGGGGGAATGCGGTGCATGCACCGTTCTTTTGGATGGAAACCCGGTAAATTCTTGTATCCTTCCGGCCTTTAAGGTGGCGGGGCGGTCAGTGATCACCATTGAGGGTTTGACTAAAGAAGATGGACGGTTAGATCCTATTCAGGAGGCATTTATTCATGAGGGCGCCGTTCAGTGCGGTTTCTGCACACCAGGGATGATTATGAACGCAAAGGCCCTTTTGGACAAGGACCCGCATCCTGATGAGGCAAAGATCAGAGAAGCCATATCAGGGGTGCAGTGCCGGTGCACCGGTTACCGCAAGATAGTTCAGGCGGTCAAGACTGCAGGGGAGGCAACGAGGTCAGCCCGTTGATAATAGAAAGGCCGGTTACCCTATCTCTTAACAGGGGTACGAGAGATGAGCAAAGAGAGCGATGACAGAAGGGAAGTAAAGGTCCTGACCAGGGAGAAGTTAGACCTCCGACAACTGGTCAAGGCCCCCGAGGTGGGCCCGTCCGTGGTGGGGCGGTCGATAGTGAGGACCGACGCCATGCTCAAGGTCACCGGAAGGCTTGATTTTGGGGCAGACTACTTGCAGGACGGGTTTTTGCATGGAAAGATTCTCAGGAGCTCCCACCCACACGCCCTGATAAAGTCGATTAATACCAAGAAGGCAAAGGAATTGCCAGGTGTCGCGGCCGTTCTAACGGCGGAGAGTGTACCTGGAAGGAACGGGTTCGGGGCCATTATCCCTGATCAACCCGTGATTTGTGGTGACAAGGTGCGTTTCGTGGGAGATGCAGTAGCACTGGTGGCTGCAGAGACCGAGAAGATAGCCCACCAGGCACTTGAACTGATCGAAGTGGAGTACGATCCCTTACCCCCTGTCTTTGATCCGCGTGAGGCCCTCAAAGAGGATGCGCCCAAGATTCACGAAAAGGGGAATCTCCTCTCCTATAACAAACTGCGCAAGGGCGACATGGAGAAGGGTTTTGCTCAGGCGGACGTGATCCTGGAGAGGACCTACCAGGTTCCTTTCCTGGATCATGCCTACCTGGAACCGGACATATGTATGGCAATCCCGAAGGCAGACGGCACCATGCTTGTGGAGGGGCCCATGCAGGCACCATTCACCGTAAGGCGCAATGTGAACGCAGTGCTCGGGGTCCCAATAAACAAGGTTCGAGTCCGCCAAATACCCATGGGAGGAGGCTTCGGCGGCAAAGAGGACTCCCCAATCGACTTGGGTTGCCGGGCCGCTGTCCTGGCATACCATACCCGACGTCCCGTGCGTATCGCCCTGGAGAGGGAAGAAATCACCCTCCAGACAAGCAAACGCCACCCCATGATAATGCAGATCAAAATCGGGGCCAAGAAAGACGGGACCCTCGTGGCCTTCGAAGGCGTTATCTATGACGAACAAGGAGCCTACGCCAGCATGGGACCTGTTATTCCACCTGCAGGGGGCTCCCACATCCATGCCATGGTCATGATGCCTGGTCCCTATGAAATCCCCAATGTAAAGGTGGACGCTTACCTTTGCTACACCAACCACCCCTATGGCGGGGCCATGCGGGGTTTTGGCGCTCCACAGGTGCACGTCGCCCATGAGCAGATTATGGACGAGCTTGCTGAGGCCCTGAACATAAACCCCATTGACATCCGAAGAAAGAATGGTTTCAGGGAGGACTCGGCAACTGCCACCGGACAAGTACTGGAACAAAGTGTTGGCCTCCACGACACTTTGGAGGTGTGCACCAGGGCCTTTGACTGGGATCGAAGGTACCAGGAGACCGGCTATGTGGACGAGGGGAAGACCAAACGTCGAGGCATTGGCATTGGCCTGGGTTGGTACCGAACCAGCATCGGGACCAATAATGACGCCTGCGGCGCGAACGTATACGTCCACGAGGACGGATCGGTGCTTCTCTATACGGGGATCACCGAAATGGGCCAGGGTTCATTTACCGTGCTTCCTCAAATCTGTGCGGAGGAGCTTGGGGTTCGCATGGAAGATGTTCGTCTGGTACAGCCAGACACCGACGTTGTGCCCGAGTCCGGCCCTACGGTGGGAAGCCGTTCCACCACGCTCATGGGCAATGCCATTATCCTGGCCGCCCGGCAGGTAAAAGAATCGATTCTGGAAATGGCCTCTGAGATGCTCATGGTTCCGATGGATCGGTTGGAATCAAGAGATCGGCGCATTTATGACCGGGACAATTCCGGTAAGTCCTTAGAGTTCAGGGAAGTGGCTGCCAGGTGTATGGCCAAGGGAAAGCGCCTTATCGGACAGGGCTGGTGGGCCCCTCCTCCCCCCACCCTGGATCCCGAGACGGGTCAGGGCAATCCCTACTTTGTCTATACCTATTCGACCCACATGGCAGAGGTGGTCGTTGACATGGAGACCGGCGAAGTGGAGGTGACAGATTATGTGGCTGCATTCGACGTGGGCAAGGCGATCAATCCAAAGGCCGTTGAAGGACAGATCGAGGGAGGGGTGGCCATGGGGCTTGGGTATGCCCTAATGGAAGAAGTGGCCCTGGAAGGGGGCTACATCCAGAACCTCAATCTGAAAAACTACCTGATCCCCACTTCGCTCGATGTCCCGGATATTGAACCGATCATCGTGGAGGTAGAAAACAGGTTCGGACCCTATGGTGCCAAAGGAATCGGGGAGATGCCAAACCTCCCTGCCACGCCGGCGATTTTGAACGCCATCGCCAATGCGTGTGGCGGGAGGGTGCGTACCCTGCCGGCTGATCCGGAGAGGGTCTTCTGGGCAATCAAGGAAGCTGAGAGGGCGGTTAGATAGTGCCTGAACGAAAAGTCTGTTCAGGCACGATTTTGGATTTTGGATTGCAGATTTTGGATTCAAAAAAAGAAAACAATCTCAGTACGTTGAAGATTTACGAGTAAAATTGGAAAAGCATATTTCGAGGTCTCCGGCCGGCCAGTAGATAGGTAGGCGAGCATATTCGTCACAGGGACGCTTCTTGGACATCCGAGGAGTGTTAAAGACCGCTGAGAGACAACTAAGAAAATGGATAGACCAATTGGAACCTACTTGAGGCTAGGAATCGTTCACTTCATGGCCTTTCCAGGGCTGGTCGGAACAGGTGGTCCCTGGGAGGAGACGGTCAGGTATATCGCTCTTGACCCCTCCTTTGACGCCATTGAGATCACTCATATAGAGGACTCCAAGGTCCGCGAGCGCGTACGAGATCTTATTCGATTGGCCCGGCTATCGGTTGCATACGGGGCCCATCCCGACATATTGGGGCGGGGGCTCAATATTAACTCCCTCGATGAAGACGAGCGTACTCGCGCCTGTGCATTGTTAAAGAATCACTTAGACGAGGCCATTTACATGGGAGCGGAGAGCCTTGTAGTCCTTTCGGGCAAGGACCCTGGATCCGAAAAACGGTCCGAGGCAGTGAAGGCCCTAATAAAGTCCTTGGGGGAACTGTGCGCTTACTCGGTCAAAAAAGCGGGGCCTAAAATCGTGGTTGAGACCTTCGACAGCGACGTGGACAAATGCTGCCTTTTGGGCCCTAGCTCGCTGGGAAAAGAAGTGGCGGAGCAGGTGGGCAAGGAATATGACAACTTTGGTCTACTTGTGGATTTGAGCCATATCCCCTTACTAAAGGAATCTCCAAAAGAGGCCCTGATCCCTGTTAAGGAGTATCTGACAGGAGTGCATCTGGGTAACGCGGTCATGGACCCTGGTTACAGCGGTTACGGCGATAACCATCCCATATTCGGAACCCCGGGCAGTGTCAATGACGTACCCGAGGTGGCCGAATTTTTGCGGACGCTGCTGGAGATAGATTTTCTGGATGAAAAACAAAGACCGATAGTTAGCTTTGAAATAAAACCCATGGAGGGCCAAGATCCTCTAGTGATCATTGCCAACGCCAAGAGGGTTCTTCAAAGGGCATGGAACATGGTTTAGAATCCATGTGTGTATCGAGGGAAAAAACGTGAAGCCCCAGATACTCGTAACGCGCCGACTCCCTCAAAAGGCTATGGAGCTTTTGGAGGAGAACTTCCATGTGGAATGTAACCCAAATGACCGGGTGCTTACACGTGATGAGCTTCTGGAGTATGTGAAGGGGAAACATGGGCTTTTGCCGCTTCTCACAGACGCCATTGATGCCGAGGTTATGGACTCGGCCGGGGAAGGGCTCAGAATTATTGCCAACTACGCTGTAGGATACAACAATATTGACCTGGAGGCTGCGACTGCCAGGAAGATAGCTGTGACCAATACACCAGGGGTGTTGACAGAGACCACAGCCGATCTCACAATGGCACTGCTCCTTGCGGTGGCCAGGCGCGTGGTGGAAAGCGACACATTTGCCAGGGCCGGTAAATATCAGGGGTGGGCACCTCTTCTCTTTGTGGGCCCAGACGTACACCATAAGACCCTGGGGCTCTTTGGGTTTGGTCGGAGAGGGCTTGCGGTTGCCAAGAGGGCGGCTGGCTTTGACATGCGGATTTTTTACCATGATCTCCAAAGGGCTGAGGCCGAGGTGGAAAAACAGGTCAACGCCGAGTATGTGGATAAGGAGACGTTGTTGAAAGAGTCAGATTTCATTTCTCTCCACGTGCCCTTATTACCGGAGACGGAACATCTGATAGGTCCTGAGGAACTATCTTCCATGAAGCCCACGGCATTCATTATTAACACTTCCAGGGGTGAGGTGATCGACGAGGATGCCTTGGTGGTGGCCCTTCAGGCGAGAAAGATCGCCGGCGCAGGCCTGGATGTTTTTGAGCATGAGCCCAAGATCCATCCCACTTTGGCCAAAATGGGTAATGTTGTAATACTACCCCATATTGGAAGTGCATCCATCGAGACGAGGACCAAGATGGGGCTGGTTGCGGCTCAAAATCTGATCGCTACCCTAAAAGGAGAAGTTCCTCCGAATTGCCTGAACCCGGAGGTATATGAGTGAGATTGCCAGGCGTTTCCAGGGATTCTGTCTTGTTTTCCAAATGCCAATAAAGAGACCACTTAAGTATTTTCTTGGCGAACGGACCTGTTTGGTCCTATAGTGAGTTTTGGCAAAGGGAAGTCGTGATCACTTAAAGAGGGAGGTCTTTTGCTATGAAAAGTGTTTGGAATAAGATTTTGAAGGTCGATTTGACCAATGGCACATGTGGGCCCGAGCAGTTGTCTGATGAGGTCTATGAGAAGTTCCTGGGTGGCGCCGGTATGAGCGCATACATGCTTTGGCGCGAATCCCCGCGGGGAACGACCACCTTTGATCCGGCCAACCGCCTGACCTTTGCCCCCGGCCCCATGCAGGGTATAAAACAGACAGGAGCGGCCAAGTGGACTGCGGGGGCTATCTCCCCCTCATTTAACCTGAACGCTGACTCGGCAGCCACGGCCAGCTTCGGGATTGAGGTCAAGGAGGCAGGCTATGATGCCATCGTGGTCCATGGCAGATCTGAAAAACCGGTTTACGTGGTTGTTGATGATGACAAAGTGGAGATCAAGGATGCCTGCAATCTCTGGGGCAAGGACGCATACGAAACAGAAGACGGCATAAAAGAGGCCGAAGGCGATAAGTTCGAGTGTGTCACGATCGGCCAGGCAGGAGAGAAGCTAGTCCGCTATGCCAACATCCAGACCCGAAAGAAATCTTTTTTAGGACGTTGTGGCCTGGGAGCGGTTATGGGCTCGAAGTTGCTCAAGGGCATCGCGGTGAGGGGTAGCCAATCCATCGAGGTTAATGACACCCAAGAAATCGACCGACTTAATAAACAGATCAATCAACGCCTGATCGAGATGGACAACGAAAAGGAAGAGTGGCTCCAGATAAAGCGTGTGGGTACTGCCATGGCCACCGAACTTTTCGCGCCCCAGGGCAACCTGCCCATAAAGAACTACCAGTTGGCAGACTTTCCCAGCGGCATAAAGACCCACCACGCCTCAAACTATGCCAAGGAGCTAAATGCCAAACCATGGCCCTGCCAGTACTGTGTTATC
>JAUUVE010000146.1 GCA_030589715.1 Desulfobacteraceae bacterium
AGGGGTATACATTCCTGCCTACTTCCGCCCACACTATACCCCCAAAGGGGTCTTAGATTGTATCGAACCCCTCAGTTTGGACTACCAATTCGTAGCAAAGGCGGTCCTACCCGACATAGATGCCCATCCCTTCCCCGAATGTCAGGTCGTACCTTTTACTGAATTGATTCATGATCGTATGGCAATAGAGATCACCCGTGGATGTACGCGGGGGTGCCGATTTTGCCAGGCAGGTATGATCTATCGACCGGTACGAGAACGTAGTCCCGAATCCATACTCGTCAATGCCAAAAAGGCCATAGAACTAACGGGGCACGAAGACCTTTCTCTACTTTCCTTGAGTACCGGGGATTATAGCTGTATCGAGCCCCTCTTGAAGGCCTTAATGGACAGACAGGCCAGCGAAAAGATTTCCATAAGCCTTCCATCCCTCAGGATGGACAGCTTACACTCCTCGTTGATCGAGCAGATAAAAAGGGTACGGAAGACGGGCTTCACCTTAGCCCCTGAGGCGGGCAATGACCGGCTTAGGAAGATCATTAACAAGAGGCTGACTCAGGAGGATATAATGGGAACGGCTCGGATGGTCTATGGTGCAGGGTGGAATCTGATAAAGCTCTACTTTATGGTAGGACTACCCTTCGAACAGGACGAGGACCTTGAGGATATCATCCGCTTATCCAAACAGATTACCGCCTTGGCGGGCAAGGGGGGCAAGAGACCCAATCTGAACGTGAGTGTCTCGACCTTTGTGCCCAAGTCTCATACTCCCTTTATGTGGCTCCCCCAGATCGAATTGAAGGAGGGGAGAAGAAGAATCGGATTGATCCGGGAGGGGCTCAGGGGAAGCCGTGTCCGGGTCAAATGGAATAGCCCTGAAATGAGTTGGTTAGAGGGGATCTTTTCTAGGGGAGACAGGAGATTGACCCGGGCCATCATAGAGGCGTGGAGAATGGGTGCCAGATTTGACGCCTGGACTGAGCAGTTCCAAATGAGAATCTGGGAGCAGGCCTTCAGGGCCGCCGGAGTGAATCCTCACTCCTATCTCCACCGTGAGAGGGCACTGGAGGAACCTCTGCCATGGGACCATGTCAGATCCGGGGTCAGCAAGGATTTCCTCGCCGGAGAGTGGGCAAAGGCCCAGATACCTGAATTTACCCCTGACTGCCGGGAGAAATGTCTAGACTGTGGCGTATGCGACCACAAGACTGTTTCTCCCGTGCTCTTTAGAGACAGAGATCTCACACCCGGTCCGCAGGAATGTGTCTCCAAACCGGCGTTTGCTCTTACAACAAGATGCCGCCTCACCTTTTCGAAACTGGGGAGTGCAAGGCATCTGAGCCATCTGGAACTCGTTAGGGTCTTTGTCAGGGGTCTCAGGAGGGCCGGAGTGAGTCTTGTCCGCACCAAGGGCTACCATCCCATGCCCAAGCTCTCTCTTGCCACTGCCTTGCCAGTGGGGACTGAAAGCATGCAGGAAACACTGGATCTGGAACTGAACGGAACCTCTGACCTCGCTACCATAAAGGAAAGACTCAATCACGAACTCCCTCGTGGAATTGAGGTAACCCTTGTTGAAAAACTCTCTTCCAATAATAAGAAACCTTGCCTAAAGGAAAGCCATTTCTTGGTGACGCTGGAGGGGATAGGATTGAAAGAGGAGGATTTGGATTGGTTCCATAGATCTAGTTATTTTCCGGTTGTCAAACACAGCAGAAAAGGGGATCATGAGATTGATGCCAAGCCCCTGGTCAAGTCCATGGTCATAATCTCACCAGACACGGTGAGAGTGGTCTTAAGACACACTTCTGGCCCCGAGCTAAGACCCACCGAAGTAGTCAAGGGGGTCTTCTCATTGAAAGATGACAGTGTCAGTGAGATACAGATCCTAAAGACTAGACAGGTGCTTGCATAAGAAAACCAAACATTCACCGTATCCGTTCACAGGTTATTTTGTTGGCCCTGATGTTTGTCAACACCCATATGACAACTGGGAGTAATGGAGTGTTGGAGTAATGGAGTATTGGCCTTTTTCTGAAATCAGAAGCGTTACACTACGCGGAGTAGTTGGCCAGATCCAATCGCTCGCTTTTTCAAGACCTCAAAGCAATGCAAACTGTCTGGCTACAAAATGGCATGAAGATATATTCAGCCCTTGTGACTCAGTTTCAGTCTTTTCTGTCAACCCATCACTCCACCACTCCAGTACTCCAATACTCCGTGAACGGTTACTATTCACCTAGAAACGCCAGAGGAAAGCCTGAATGGCCAATAAACTCATCATCAATGCAAGGCATCACGAAACCAGGGTGGCCCTTGTGGAAAATGGCGTTGTTATGGAACTTCACACGGAGAGAAAGACCGGTCAGGAACTGATAGGTAATATCTACAGGGGGAGGGTCGTAAAGGTATTGCCGGGTATGCAGGCCGCATTCGTGGACATCGGTCTTGACCGGACTGCCTTTCTTTACGTATCGGATGTATACAGAGATCTCTCAGACCTTGAAAAGTTGATGCTTGGAGACGGTAAGGCCGAGGAAGACTCCGAGCTTTTGGATGCCACGACTACACAACGTGATCATATTCAGGACATCTCCTTCCAGATAGAAGATCTACTCCATGAAAGCCAGAGCATTATGGTCCAGGTGGCCAAGGAGCCTTTTGGCAATAAAGGTGCCAGGCTCACCTGTCACATCTCTCTCCCAGGAAGGCACCTTGTCCTGATGCCTACCGTAAATCATATCGGGGTCTCCCGCAGGATAGAGGACAAAGAGGAAAGGGAGAGATTGAAGGAAATCGTCAAGGGAATAAGACCAAACGATTTCGGCTTCATTGTCAGGACCGTTGCCGAAGGGGGCTCAAAGGAAAAGCTTAAGTCTGAGATGGATTTCCTCTTGAAGCTCTGGTCAAACACCCAAGAAAAGATGGAAAAGGGATCGAATCCAGCCCTTCTTTACAAGGATTTGTCGATTGCCCTGCGGGCAGTCAGGGATCTATTTACACGGGAAGTGGACCGGCTGGTTATCGACTCGCCCGAAGAGTATAAGAACATTATGCAGTTTATCGAAACCTTTGCCCCCAGATTAAAGCACTCTGTGGAACTCTACGAGGGGCCTGACCCAATCTTTGACGCCTTCGCCATTGAGATCGAGATTTCTCGTGCCCTCGGGAACAAGATTTGGTTAAAATCGGGAGGGTATATCGTGATTGAACTGACTGAAGCCCTCACTACCGTCGATGTGAATACCGGGAGCTATGTGGGCAAAAGGAATCTGGAGGAAACCATCCTGAAGACAAACCTGGAGGCAGTCAAGGAGATTGGTTATCAGCTACGTTTCAGGAACCTAGGCGGTCTTATAGTAATCGACTTTATTGACATGGAGAAAAGCTCAAATCGAACACGAGTCTTCACCGCGCTCAGGGAGGCCCTCAGCAAAGACAAGGCCAAGGCCAACATCCTTCCCATGTCAGACCTGGGGCTAATTGAAATGACGCGAAAGAGAACGCGGGCAAGCTTGAGCGAATTGCTCTCTGAACCTTGCTATTATTGTGAAGGGAGGGGTACCCTTAAATCCAAAAGGGCTATTTGTTACGAAATATTCAGGGATCTGGAAAGGGAGTCTATCGCCGGTGAAGAAGGTGGGCACGCCTATGTCATGGTAAACCCGGAGATTGATAATGTTCTGAGGGAGGAAGAGCAGGAATCGGTAATAGACCTGGAAAAGAGACTGGGAAAGCGGATTACCATTATTGCCAAAAAAAAATTTCACATGGAACAGTATGAGATAAATATCTAACGCCTCCTACGTCTCTTCTTGAGTTCGTCCAAGCCCTCTTCTATCTGATAACCTGTAAAGGCCTTTTTGCACTCGGTACACTCATATATTTCCTCTTTAAGCCTCTCATATATGAGATCATCGGAAAAGTTCACCCCATGGAACCTGAGGGAGAAATTGTAGACAAGCTTGAAGTCTTTGCTTGAACAGCTATCACATACGAAATAGTCCTGGATTTCATCCATCCGCGGTTCCTCCAAGAGATTGATGTGTTGCCTGTTTTCTCGGGGAAAAATTTATGGCTACGAGCCAGCGCGAAGGCCTCTTCAAGACTGGCCATAAACCTTCTTGGAGCCACCGTGCGGAGTCGAACCGCAGACATCCTCATTACGAGTGAGGTGCTCTACCAGCTGAGCTACGGTGGCTAAAGGTTATACGCTGCTGAATATAATTTTTTTTTTTTGTTGTGTCCACGATTTTTTTGTAACCGATCTGGGAGGTGTCTTATGAAAGAGCCAAAGGATTATATTATTTTCCCCTTGGATTTACCTACCTATAATGAGGCCATCTCTTACGCTGAACTCCTGACCGAACACGTTGGTCTCTTTAAAGTGGGCCTGGAACTATTCATAAGCCAGGGCCCTGGCATAATCAAATCTATTCAAGATGCCGGAAGGGCCGGCATTTTCCTTGATCTAAAACTCCACGATATCCCAGCCACAGTAAAAAGGGCCTTCCTGGCGGCCAGCCGTCACGGTCCGGAATTTGTGACGGTCCACTGCGATGAGGGAGGAGAGACCCTGAGGGCCGTGGCGAAAAACAACCCGGGCGGCACAAAAATTCTGGCGATCACCGTCCTCACAAGCCTTGATCAAAAGAAATTGAAAGACCTTGGTTATTCTGAGAAATTTGCTCAAGACCTCTCGGCCCTGGTCCTCTTGAAGGCCCGCATGGCAAAGGCGGCCGGATGCCATGGAGTAGTCTGTTCCGGGCTTGAGGTAGGGTTGATAAAAAGGGAGCTGGGCCCTGAGCTGATTGCGGTCACGCCGGGAATACGCCCGGCGTGGTCCGTGGTGGATCAGGATGACCAAAGGAGGGTGGTGACCCCGGCAGATGCCATCAAGAACGGGGCCGATTATGTGGTAGTGGGTCGTCCTATCAGGGATGCGAGAGAGCCAGCTGATGCCGCCAGAAGGGTTGCAGAAGAAATTGAGGATGCCCTTTTGCAGGGTAAGAACTAACTAGTGTCCATCCAAAAATGAGATAGTTTTCGCAAGGTCAAGGATTAAAATCCGAATCTGACGCAGAGATTGCGGCCTCCGGCGTAGACCCTCCGGCTCGGAGAGAAAATGGCCATTTCTGGATGGGCACTAACTACCGATGGATGCCTTTATACCCCTTTTCTCAATAATCTCCTTCAGGTAGTCAATACGTTCATTGTTTGGTGCCTTTGCCTCTGGAAACTTGTAAGATCTGCCGAGCTGCTCACTCTTGGACTTGCCTCCCTCATGATAGGGGAGGAGAGAGATCTTCTCGGCCCCAATATCCCTTCCTAAAACGGCGACATTCTCGATGTGTTCATCCGAATCATTAAAATCGGCAATGAGGGGCAAACGCAACCATACGCTCCTTTCTATTGATACCCTTTTAAGGTTTTTTATTATGAGCCCATTGTCAACACCTGTGGTCCTCTTGTGTTCGCCAGGATCAAGATGCTTGATGTCGAAGAGGACCAGATCGGCAAAACTCAAAACCCTTTTCATTTCCTTCCAGGGTGCGTACCCAGAGGTATCGATGGCCGTGCGTAGTCCCTCTCTCTTACATTCCTCCAACAGGTGGGTCACAAATACGGCTTGTGATAGGGCCTCTCCTCCGGATACCGTAATTCCGCCACCCGAATTTTTATAGAATGCCTCGTCCTTCATGACCTCATCCAGCACCTCTTTGACTCCCATATATTTCCCGCAGGTATTCAGAGAGTCATAGATGCATGCATCAACACATAGGAGGCACTGGGTGCATCTGTTCCAGTCGATCCTTCTGCCCCCTTCCTTGCTAATTGTTATTGCACCCTCAACACATGCCTCCACGCACGCCCCACATCCCTTACAATTGATATCCCTGACCATCAGGTTGGGGGAGAAGACTTGCGATTCAGGATTTGAACACCAAAGGCACTCCAAAGGGCAGCCCTTCATGAATACCGTTGTCCTGATCCCCGGGCCGTCATGGATACTAAATCTCTGTATGTTGAAAATCAGCCCCTTCCTTCCGTTATC
>JAUUVE010000232.1 GCA_030589715.1 Desulfobacteraceae bacterium
GCCATGCATATGATATCGGCATCACACTTAGGGCCTGGATCACCAAAGAACTCAGCGTTTATCTGATGGAACTGTCTGAATCTCCCCTTTTGCGGCCGCTCGTGCCTGAACATTGGCCCAATGGTGAACAGCTTCTGTAAGGGGTTTCTTTGGTATAACCGGTGCTGGATATAGGCCCTTACCACTGAGGCCGTGGCCTCGGGCCTAAGGGTCAAACCCCTCCCCTTGCTGTCCTTAAAGGAGTACATCTCCTTTGAGACTATATCGGTCTCCTGTCCAATGGACCTGCTGAATAGTTCGGTTCTCTCAAGAAGCGGGGTCTTGATCTCCTGAAACCCGAAGGAGCTAAACAATCTGCGGGTCGCAGATTCAAGCACCTGCCAGTTTCCCGCCTCTTCGGGCAGAATATCTTTAAAACCTTTGATTGCCGTAAACTCCAAGAAACCCCCTCTCCTCTCAGTCAGATTTCACCGTCTACCAGTCAAGCCGTTCCAGCGAGGAAGTGCTCTGGCAAACACCTTGAGTCTTGATCACTCCACCTTGATCTTGCTAACCCTCTTGTGACCCTTGGTAGCGTCCTTCTTCTCAAGGCCCTCTATTCTTTCATCAACCAGGGATCGGATTGCCTTGAGAAATTCAACTCGTGACTTGGTCAGGTGATCAAAGAACTTTGACTTCTTTCCGGAACCCTTTTCCAGGTCCAAAAAAAACCTCCCCACTGGGCAATATGCCATCTCTTTATTATCCTTCTCCTTGGTCATGATCATCCCCCCTAAAATGGATACATAAATGCTGTCCATCAAGCCTGGCCTTGACCGACTTGGAGGCAGCCACCTGTCTTGGAAGTAACAAGTGTCTCTTAAAACCTCCCACTCGAACAATCAGTTCGTCAGAGAGTTTGTTAAGCTCGACATCCTCCTTGGTAACAAAGGGAAGTTTCATCGTAAGCCGGTATTCTCCGTTCTCCTTGACTATATTGTATGGCTCTCCCTCAAAAAACCTCTCCAGGGGATTTCTCGCGCCATATATCTCCTTTGACAATGCCTTAAGGCTGTCATAACCAAGCACCTCAGACCTGAAGAGGTTTACAGGGAAGATGGGAACAGGGTTAAAATATTCCTCTGCCCTCTCCATATATTTCTTTTGACTCTCCCTCCAATCCTGAAAATATGAATCGTTCACGTCATCCGGGAGAATCCTGTTCATGATTATCGCATCAATATTCATCTTATAGAGGGAAAAATACATAAATGCCCTCTGGGTTTCTTTCAGTACGACCTTTTCCGGATTGGCAATAAGGCGTACAGTGGTGATCTCGGGGTCAACCAGGAGCTCGTCCACGCCCTTCAACCGCTCAAAGAGATACTCAATGGCATCAAAATAATCATCTCCAGGCAAGGGGACATCATACAGTCTCTTGGCTATAGGTCGTACGTACCTGATGATGGTCCTTTCCATCTTGAAGATCTTTTTTATATACCACTCCAGCGCCGTTGGAATACTGATAAACCTGAGGGACTCTCCGGTGGGAGCACAATCAAGTATTATCACGTCATATTCCTTTCTCTTGACGTAATGGTTGATATAGAGGAGCAGGCTTACTTCCTCCATGCCGGGCAAAATGGCAAGCTCTTCTGCCAGTATTTCATCCAGGCCTGTGGTATTTAGCAGTGTAGTGATATATTTGTAGATTTCCCCCCAGTTCTTTTCCACTTCCTCCTGTATATCCACTTCTTGAATCCACAGATTCTTGCTGACCTTGGCGGGTCTTCCCTTGTTTTGATCCAGAAGGGATCTGTCCAGATCAAAAATATCAGACAGGCTATGGGCCACATCCAAGGACATAATCACCGTCCTTTGCCCCATTTCAGCCACCTTTATTCCAGTGGCAGCCGCCACGCTCGTCTTTCCGAACCCGCCCTTTCCGGCAAAAAAGATGATCCTCACTCTACATCACCCAACCAATCTTCAAATATCTGTCTTGCCACTCCAGCCCTTGCGAGAGGCCCTAATCCCTTCTCTAGGAAATCTTTTCAATATCTATCTTTGGATAGCTGATACAAAAAACCCGAAAGAGTTCGATCCTCCTTCGGGTCTGAACCTCACCCAAGACGCACACAAATTTGACTGGTTTCCACGTAGCCGTTGGGTAACTTGAGGGAAACAAGATTATGGTGCCGAAGGCGGGACTTGAACCCGCACGGGCGTAGCCCACTACCCCCTCAAGATAGCGTGTCTACCAAATTCCACCACTTCGGCAACTCTATCCCTGATATCAAGGCCTTTTCTGTGTATCCCCGGTCTGAGCTGGAGCCTCGCTTCTTTCGGCCGCCGGGATCGATGGCTGTGAAACGTCCTCCATAATAGAGGTGGTCACCCTTTTTCCCATGAAAAACGATAGACCCAGCGAGGACAACATAAATACAATCGCTACGACTGTGGTAACTTTGTGCAAGAAAGATGTTGCGCCTGCACTTCCAAAAACAGTCTGACTGGAACCGCCAAAGGCGGCGCCCATACCTGCCCCTTTGCCCTTTTGCAAAAGGACAATAAGGATAAGTGCCACGCAAAAGGCAACATGTATGATTATAAGAATCGGTGTCATGTATTGGCCCCTTAACTAAACTTCACCTATTTTTTGGCCTTCAATTCCTTTATATAATAGCCCATGTGAATATTTTTGCAACAATAAATTGCCCTCACCCACAAAATTATGCAACTCCTTGACCCTGAGTGGTTTTTGGGTTATTGCTTGCCATAGCGTTTCAGATAAAGATTTTGGATTTTTAGATTCTCAGGAGATAGGAGATAAACCTGCTCTAAAATCCTGTTCTAATTTAGAATTCAGGGATTCAGAGATTCAGAGATTCAGGAATTAAAATCAGTAAAATACCTTCAATTTCTCAATCCCTAAATTCGGAATTCCTCAATTCTGCGCTGCTTCACCCCAGAATTTGGTTGATGATAAGATGATGGGAACCCCCAAAAGGGTTATCTTAAGGGTATAGTGTTATGGGTCTCTGAAATATCGGGGCCGGAGGGTAAAAGACCGGGCCCGCCCCGCCATAGTCTCGGTAGGACTGTTTCGGGCCCAATCTTAGAAGAGGACTTTGATGAAACTTATTCGACTACTTTTTTTTGCCTTCGTAGTGGCCTCCATGCCAGTGATTGCCTTTTCCGCTCCACCTGAAACGCCGGCCCAGGTCGTGGAAAACCTGCACGCCGCGCTCCTGGGCGCCATGGAGGAGGCCAAGAGGATCGGGTATGAAGGTCGATACGCCCGACTCGCCCCCGTGATAAGGAAGACCTTTGACCTTCCGCTCATAGCCCGGATTGTGGTGGGAAGGTACTGGCGTACATTTAACAATGAGCAAAAGGCCAAGTTCCTGGAGGCCTTTGGGAGATTATGCATCGCAACCTATGCCTACCGCTTTGATGGTTATTCGGGGGAACAATTTAGATTGGTCTCTGAAAATGAGTCCCGCCGCGGTCGCATCATAGTAAATAGCCTCCTCATCAAGCCTGATGGTGAAAAGGTAGAGCTGGACTACACCCTCGACAGGCGCAATAATAGGTGGAAGGTGATCAATGTCACTGCCAACGGTATCAGTGACCTCTCGGTCAAGCGGTCAGATTACACCACTTTTCTGAAAAGAAACGGTTTCGACGCCTTACTGAACAAACTAGATGAAAAGATTTCCAGTTACTCAGAAAAGGAGGATTCTCCTTGATAAGAACCTTGGATTTTCCACTGCACATAGCCTTGAGTTGTTTGAGCCCCCGGCCGGATATCTTGCCGCGTTTTTTTCACGTCCTTGGACCCCAACCTTCTCCTGATATAATGTAATGCCAAATCGAGCCTATCTGAGCGACCCCGGCGCACAAGGGGAAATGATCAACCAGACGAGGGGAAAACTGGGGCATCTACTGGCCTTGTGGGTAGATACGATCCGGCGATTGGCCCTATTGATAGTGATTCTCGGCATAGCAGCAACAGGTGGACTCCTTTACTACACCGTGAAAAACCTCGGCATCACTACTGATACCGAAGATATGCTATCCGAGGATCTCCAGTTTCGTCGAGTATACGAAGACTATAAGAGGGCCTTTCCCCAATACGACAAGGCAATGCTTGTCGTGATCGACGCCGACACCCCCGACCTTGTCCATGAGGCAAGCCTGAGCCTTGCCCGTCGTCTAAAGCAGGAAAACGAAACCTTCAAGACGGTCTATCTCCCCGGTGGTGAGGAGTTCTTCGAACAAAATGCCCTCCTCTACCTCACCTCCTCTGAATTGGAGGATCTGACCGATAATCTGGCAAAGGTCCAGCCCTTTTTGGCCAAATTGACTAAGGACCAGAGTCTGAGGGGACTATTTTCAATGGTGAAAAGCGCCCTTGAGGCGGTCAATAACGGACGGGACGTGGATCTGGCCCCCCTCTTTGATCGCATGAGCATGGCCATTGGGGCCACACTCGAGAAGAAAAACTACCGGCTTTCGTGGTTGGAACTGATGCGGGGAGAGGAATCAAGTCCCAAGGAGCGCCGAGCCTTTATCATGGTTCAGCCCAGGCTCGATTACAGCAATTTAATGCC
>JAUUVE010000313.1 GCA_030589715.1 Desulfobacteraceae bacterium
GCATATGCCGGCCCGGCAACAAAAATCAAACTGAAGAGAAGGGTCCTGCTCTTCCCGGATGTTTGTCAAGGCAATGGAGAGCGTCATGCTGTCCGTCTCTTCAAGGGTTAAGGTATCGGTGTGAGGCGTAGAATCCGGGTCCTGTGGATTATAGCGGAATATGTTGAATTTGAGCCTTCTGCCCATTTTAGTCTCCCATTAAGGTTTCTGATTCTCCCTCTACGATTGTTCCCTCGGCGCTGATTATCTTTGTTGCGCCGTATCCCCGCTCGCCCGGCGGGATTTCCATGGTTTTTGATACCGGCTCGTAGTTCAGGGTGGGTAGATCGTCACCCTTTTTCCAGGTGGCCAGGGTCCGGTTCAGCCAGTCCCGGTCATTCCTGGCCTCACAGTCCTCCCGGGCATGACACCCCCTGCTCTCGGTGCGTTTAAGCGCCCCATAGGCCACACAGAGGGCCAGCCTTACCATGCCCTGGATCTTGAGGGCTAAGGTCAGTTCGGGATTGACGCCTATACCGTTGGAATGAAGACCTACTTTTTGGGATCGTGCATAGATCTCCTGAAGGTTATTCACGGCTTTTTGAAGGTCGTCACCGTTTCTAAATATGCCCACCCTGTCCATGAGCTCATCCTGCATGGCATTGCGGATCTCAAACGCGTTTTCATTTCCGTCTTTGCCCGAGATCAAATGATCGATGCGTTCCCGGTCTCTGACCACTGCATCATTGATAACGGCGGTATCATACCGGACCTCGTAACCTTTAAGAAATTCGCCGATCTTTTCGCCTACAATTTTTCCGGCCACAACCGTCTCGGCTAAGGAATTGCCTCCAAGACGGTTAAAGCCGTGAAGGTCCCAGCAGGCCGCCTCGCCAGCGGAAAAGAGCCCTTTGAGCCCGTAAGCTGCGCCATCCTTGTTGGTCCTCACACCTGCCATGGTATAGTGCATGGCAGGCCGCACCGGGATCAACTGGGTAATGGGGTCGATCCCCAAAAAATTGTTACAGATCTCTTCAACTTCCCTGAGCTTGGTCTTGATGTGCTTTGCACCCAAATGCCGGATATCCAGCCAGAGGTGGTCCCCGTAATCGCTCTTCACTCCCAGGCCCCTTCGAATATGGTGGGTCATCCAGCGGGATACCACGTCCCGGGAGGCAAGCTCTGCCTTTTCAGGTTCATACTCGTGCATGAACCTTTTCTCGTTCACATCTAAAAGAGTGCCCCCATCGCCCCGGCAGCCCTCGGTCACTAAAATGTGGGTTGGAACGATGCCGGTGGGGTGGAACTGGACGGCCTCCGGATTTCCAATGGGAACAACGCCGGTATCAAGGGCGATAATGGCCCCGCCTCCTTCATTGATAACCGCATTGGTGGTCTCCCTGTATATCCTGCCATAGCCCCCCGTGGCGATCAGCGTGGCCTTGGCTAAATAGACCCTCAATTCTCCTGTTTTCAGACACCTGGCCACCGCCCCCGTACAGGTCTCACCGTCATGAATAAGTGAAATTGCCTCAATGCGATCGTGGACAGTAACACCTAACTCCACCACCTTGTTGTCCATGGTGTAAAGCAGGGTATGGCCTGTCCCGTCAGAGGTGTAGCAGGTCCTCCATTTGGCTGTCCCTCCAAAAGACCTGGCGGTTATCATTCCTTCCTTTTCCTTGGTTTCCACCTTTTCATATTGTTTTCCGCCTTTGAAATAGGTGGATTTTCCGGGCACGACCCGGTTCCATGGAATGCCCCAGTGGGCCATCTCGCATACGGCTATTGGCGCGGTTTCTACAAAGAGCCGGGCCACCTCCTGGTCGCACCCCCAATCAGAGCCTTTTACGGTATCTTCGAAATGCACGTCAGGGTTGTCACAGTCTCCCATAATGCAGTTTCCCAAGGACGCCTGCATGCCGCCCTGGGCTGCTGATGAATGGGAGCGTCTTGGAGGCACGATACTCAGGCAGATGGTCTTAAAGCCGGCAGAACCGGCCTCAATGGCAACCCTTTCCCCTGCTAATCCGGCCCCGATACATAACAGATCGGTGAATATGGTTTCCAATAGGTTTGCTCCCCTTTTGATTGACGATTGACGATTGGCGATTGACGATTTTCAAAAACTGACATCCGGGCCTAAATAGTGTGGAGGCCCTACCCGCAGGACGGCAGGCGGGTCTGTCCTCCACCCACAATTTGCTGTCGTGCCATAACCAAAGGAATTCATAAAATGCCTCATTAATCTGTCTCCCCCGATTTATTGAACAGATACAAACCAGCCCTAAACGGGCAGTGTCATAAATCGAACAATTGTAATAAGACCAATGAGGATAAAAATGGCCGTCAGGAGGGGTTCAAACTTTTTAAATCCTTTTCGTTCCTTTCGTCGAATAAAACCCCATTTAACGGCAATACGATAAAACCCGATGCCCACGTGAAGCTCCACCATGGGAAGGAGGATCAGGTAAAAAACGAGCCAGAATCCGCCCTGAATTCGCGCTGCACTCTTGGTTGCGGTGATTGGGAGGTCAGTCAGAATGGTCCACATATGTATGGAGCCCATGATCAGGATGATCATAGCGGTAAATACCTGGATCAACCAGAGCCACGTATCTGTATGGTGAAGCATCTTGCTGTGTTTCCAAATGGTTGACTGCTGTTCCACGCGAAACGGGACCTTGCGCGCGGCTAAGAGGAAATGAAGTAGGAAAGTTGCCCCGATAATCGGCCCGCCCACCTGGGCCATATAAGTGTCCTCAAAAAACCTGGCCAAGGTATTCATGGCCCCGGCCCCCAAGTTGACACTGGCCACCAGGACCATATGGCTCCACATAAAAAGGACTAAATTCGCACCCGTCAGCATCTGAAGCCAGTCAAGATAAGCCGAAGTCCTGTCTGGGGTCTGAATATATATAGTTGTGTCGATTGCCATTATTCCTCCAAGAGTTCATTTTGAATGAGGATTCGCCATGATTGTGACCTTCCATCTCGGATGATGGGCATTCATATCTCTATTTGCCTGATAGTATTTTTAGCGGGCAAGGCGTTTCAAGTCATCCACAAGCGTCTTAACAGCAGCAGCCGAATTATTAAGGGCCTTTTTCTCCTCATCCTTTAGTTCTATTTGAATAATCTCCTCCACCCCATTGGCGCCTAATTTTACAGGGACGCCGATAAAAAGGTTGTTGATTCCGTACTCTCCCTCTAAATAGGTCGCACAGGGAAGGATCTTCTTCTTATCTTTCAAGATGGCCTCAGCCATCTCCACCGCGGCAGAGGCGGGGGCATAATAAGCGCTTCCGGTTTTGAGGAGGCCGACGATCTCTGCACCACCGTTTCGGGTCCTTTCAACAATAGCATCTATCCTATCAGCAGGAATCAGCTCTGTTATAGGTATGCCGGCCACGGTTGAATACCGGGGAAGGGGGACCATGGTGTCTCCATGACCTCCGAGGACAAAGGCGTGTGTATTTTCCACGGAAACATTTAATTCCATGGCGATGAAGGTCCTGAAACGCGCTAAATCGAGAATCCCAGCCATGCCCATTACCCTGTTTTTTGGAAACCCCGTTGTGTCATAGGCCACATGACACATTGCATCCAGGGGATTGCTCACAATGATGAGGATGGAATCGGGCGCCACGGCCGCGATTTCCTTGCACACCGATTCCATTATCCCCATATTGGTGGAGA
>JAUUVE010000389.1 GCA_030589715.1 Desulfobacteraceae bacterium
AAGGTACGCTCCCCAGCCCGCATGGCCTCAGTCCGGCAAAGGCACCTTGCATGGAAATGGAACATGGACTGACGGCCCCCCCCGTGATGCGCTCGCTCAAGAGGCTGTTCGATCCCAATAACATACTGAACCGGGGCAATATGAACCTGGAAGTCTGAACCTGGGTCTTATTGCCCTGGGCTTTACCACAGGAGGTGCCTTTGGTCCATGGCTGACCGGTTATATATTTGACGTTACCAACAGCTATGGGTTGGCTTTAGTTGGGTGTGCCGTCCTCAGCTACGTCGGCCTAACACTCACGATAACCTTAGGCCCTAGATTCCTGGGGCACCGCTGAATATTGTGCCACACCTCTTCACCCTTTGCCTTGACATATAAACAGATACTTTTTAGTGTTTTCCCCAGAGCCCCGTTGATCATCCGTTAAGAACCTTCGGGTGTGGGTCTAATGTCTGTCCTTCAATAACCTATCGGCCTCTGAGAGACGCGGCATGTTAAGGAAAAGACTGTTAAAAGTAACCCCTTGGTTTTTCGTCCTGGGTCTTTTCATTTCCCTGGTTTCATGTGCCACCAACCCCGTCACCGGGGAAACCCAGCTTATGCTCCTTACCGAGCCCCAGGAGATTGAACTGGGCCGTCAAACAGATTCCCAGATAGTCAAACAGTATGGGATCTATAAAGACCGGGCACTTACGGCCTATATGGGGGATATTGGCCAGCGATTGGGCAACCTCTCTCATCGACCCGATTTACCCTATCACTTCAAGATCCTGGACTCTTCTGTCGCGAATGCCTTTGCTCTGCCAGGCGGCTATGTCTATTTCACACGAGGTATCCTGGCCTATCTGAACACCGAGGCAGAACTGGCGGGTGTCATGGGACATGAGATCGGCCACATCACGGCCCGTCATTCTGCCCAGCAGTATAGCAAGGCCCAGCTCGCCCAGATCGGGCTGGGGGCGGGCATGATTCTATCCGAGACATTCAGGGGCCTTGCAGATCTTGTCCAGTTCGGCGTGGGGATGCTATTCCTCAGCTTCAGCCGGGACAACGAACGACAAGCGGATGATTTGGGTGTGGAGTATTCCAGCAGGGCCGGATATGACGCTGCCCAGATGGCCGGGTTTTTTGAAACGCTTGAACGGATGCACCCCACGGCCGATCGAAGCGGTTTGCCTGAATGGTTTTCCACCCATCCAAACCCGGTGGACCGGATAGGGGCTATCCAGCGAAAGGCCAGGGAGTGGCAGCACAAGCTTGGCCTCAAGCATCTTAAAGAAAACCGCAATCAGTATCTAAACCATATCAACGGTCTGGTCTTTGGAGAGGACCCGCGTGAGGGCTTTGTTGAGCATGATATCTTTTACCACCCTATCCTTCGTTTCCAGTTCCCTGTCCCTTCAGACTGGAAAGTTCTCAATACCCGTACCAAGGTCAGTATGACCAGCCCGGGGGGAAAGGCGGTCCTCACATTTACCCTTTCATCGCATGGTTCCCCTGAGGGAGCCGCAAGGGGCTTCTTGCGCGAGAGTGGGGCCGAGGTGCTCGAATCCGGCAGGATAGAGGTAAATGGTCTTCCCGGCCTTTGGCTGACCGGAAAGCTAAGGACCCGTCAAGGAGTTTTAGGAGTGGTGTCTTATTGTATTCAAAAAGACGGCAAGGTCTATGTGTTTTACGGTCTGAGCGGGGCCGGCCAATTCAAAGGGTATGCCCCCACCTTCGAGACCACCATGAGAGGGTTCAAGGGGCTTACGGATCCAAAAAAGCTAAATGTCAAACCTGATCGCATCCGGGTCGTTTTAACACGCCGCGGAGGGTCCATGAGGCAAGTACTTGAGGCACTTGGCGCGCCCAAGGCCAAACTGGCCGAATGGGCAATCATGAATGGGAAAAGATTGGAGGAACAGGTCCAGGCCAGGACACTCGTCAAAATAGTAGAGAAAGGGAGTCTTCACTAGAGGATATACCGGCGGTCAATGAAAAACATCAATATTGAGGATTAATAACCCCTTTGCAATGGACTGCCCCGAACCCATCATATGCGACCTCAGCCTGTCGGACTTCCTCATCCGCATGGAGGAGTTTCACGGTTACCGCTCTCCCGGCCTCCTGGTAGGAGGGATGATGGTTGATATCGCCCTCCGCGAATTGGGCCCCACCCCTTACCTTAACTTCGTCACCGAAACGGTAGTCTGCCTGCCCGATGCCGTGCAGTTGCTTACCCCATGCACCATCGGAAACGGTTTCCTCCAGGTCCTTGACTGGGGCAAATTTGCCCTTACCGGTTATGACCGCGTGACCCTCTCAGGTGTCAGGACATGGGTAAACCCTGAGGCCCTGGCCGGCTATCCATTAATCCACCGCTGGTTTGAAAGGTCAATGCGAACTATTCCGAAACCGCCCTTTGATGAGCTGGCCTCGGAAATCCTGGAGGCTGGTACAGAACTCCTCAGCCATAGGCCGGTACGTCTCCAGCGGGCGCTCAAGGACCCGGATCGAGTCCCCACTGGACCATGCCCCGAATGTGGTGAGTCCTATCCATTACGTCATGGCCCTGCCTGCCCGGCCTGCAGTGGCAAAGCATACTACACCTAGCATCAGGTCAGGTAACACCTCCCTAAATATAAATGATATGTGGGAGCGAGACTATCTTGACACATCTTATACTCTTCCCTAATATCTCTCTTCCAGGAAAGACAACTCCATCTATCGTCCTATTATACTATTCTTGGGAAGACAAGCTTATGAAACGATTGCTCTTTGCTATCACCATAGCCCTCACATTGGCCTTCGCTCCCTCCGCCTGGGGGACCATAAAGATCAACCTGGGGGTAGTCACCAAGCCCGGTTCGGCTCAGAATATTGCTGCAGTCAAGTTCAAAGAGCTGATCGAGCAACGCTCAGGGGGCAAGATCAAGGTCAAGATCCACCACTCTGGCAGCCTGGGAA